>SKNP01000181.1 GCA_007120485.1 Nitriliruptoraceae bacterium | reverse complement strand
CACGCCTTCGTCGACGAGATGGTCGGCGATGAGCCGACCCCCGTGGTGCTGCTCGGACATCGACGGCTCCCACCGCTCGGCTCCCACAGGCAGGCTAACGCGCCTGTGGACGGATCCTCAGTCCGTTCGAACGGATCCTCCGGGCCTCGGCTACCGGCGCCGTGAACGCGACGGGACGGCGGCCGGACAGGCGAGGGGGGCCGCCTCAGCGATCGCCTCCATCGCGGCGTTGCGGCCGTTGACCCCCATCACGCTGCCGCCGGGATGCGTGCCGGCCCCGCACAGCCACACCCCGTCCATCGGGGTCCGGGCCGCGAGCCGTCGGTCCCAGAGGTGGTCCGGCAGGCACTCGCCCTGGAAGATGTGGCCGCCGGTGAGACCGACCTCGCGTTCGATGTCCGGGGGTCCGAGGACCTCCACGTGCTCGACCGATGCCTCGAACCCCTCACAGAACCGGCCGATCGAGTGGATCGCGAGCCGGGCGACCTCGTCGCGACGAGCGTCCCACCCACCGCGCAGGTCGTAGGGGACGTACTGGGTGAACACGCTCAGCAGGTGCTTGCCGTCCGGCGCGATCGACGGGTCGTAGGCCGTCTGGAGGTAGTCCTCGGTCCAGAGCACCTCCGGGAGCTCACCCCGCTGCGCCGCCGCGAACCCGTCACGCCACTGCTCGTCGCGCAGCGGCGTGTTGATCTGCCCGGTCAGTTGCCCGTCGGCGTGCGGTCGGGCGGTGAACCGCGGCGGCGCCGACAGCGCCAACGTGACCTTGGCCGTGCATCCCTCCATCGGGACCGCGTCGACCTGCGCCGCCCAGCCGGCGTCCGCGTGGTCACCGAGCAGGCGGCGGGCGACCCGGGGGTCCGCCCCGATCAGCACCTGCTCGGCGTGGATCGTGGTCCCGTCGTCGAGCACGACCCCGTCCTGCGGCACCACCTCGGCGACCGGGACGCCGGTGGCGATGGCCGCGCCCGCTTCCGCCGCGGCGTCGTGCAGGAGGAACGACACCGTGCCCATCCCGCCGACCACGTAGCCCCAGACACCGGGGCGTTGCGGGTCGATCCGGCCGCAGGAGTGGTGGAAGTGCACGGCCGCGGTGCCGGGATCGAACGGGGTGGCGTTGGTCCCGATCACGCCCTGGCCGAGCAGCGCGGTCCGCAGCTTCGGGTCGTCGAGGTAGCGGTCCAGCAGCTGCGCCTGCGACCACTCGAACAGCAGCCCGAGCGCCTCGGGGTCGTGGCCGACACGGTCGGCGAGCTCGTCACGGGACGGAGACGGACCGAGCCACACGTCGCGGTCGTCCGGTGGCCGCAACGCGTCGGTGACGCGGCGGATCAGCCCGCTCATCGCGTGGTAGCCGGCGACGTCGGCAGGGGCGACCGCACGCAGCTCGGCATCAAGGCGGTCGTCGTCCTCCCACAGCTGGATCGACGTGCCGTCCTCGAAGGGCACGAACAGCCCGCCGTCGGCGGGGATCCACCGCAGACCGCGGCGCCACAGCCCGAGCTCGTCGGCGACCCTGGGGTGGAACAGGCCGAGCAGGTAGGCGCAGGGCGACACCCGGTAGCCGGGGAACGGTTCGGTGAGCGTGCAGGCGCCGCCGATGCGCTCGCGTGCTTCGAGCACCAACACCGACCGACCGGCCCGGGCGAGGTAGGCCGCCGCGGTCAGCCCGTTGTGGCCGGCGCCGACCACCACCGCGTCCCAGCGGCGGCCAGCCAGCTGAGCGATCGGCGCCGAGCTGCCGACGTGGCCGAGCATGGCTGCGGCGTCACCCACCTCAACAGCCCGAGCGTCAGCTGGTACGCAGCCACTGCAGCAGTGTGCGCACCGACACGCCCGTCGCGCCCTTGCTCAGGTACCCCCGCTCGCTGGAGGTCCAGGCGGTCCCGGCGATGTCGAGGTGGGCCCACGGGATGTCCTCGGCGACGAACCGGTGCAGGAACAACCCGGCGAAGATGGTGCCGGCTTCCCGGCCGCCGGAGTTCTTCAGGTCCGCGATCGCCCCTTCGATCCGGTCGCCGTACTCGTCGGCGGCCAGCGGCAGGCGCCAGGACGGCTCGCCGGCGGTCGTCCCGGCGGCCAGCAGGGCATCCGCGAGGTCGTCATCGTCGGCGATGAGCACGCTGATGCGGTCACCGAGCGCGACCACCGCAGCACCGGTGAGCGTGGCGACGTCGACGATCGCGTCCGGCTCGAGCTCGCTGGCGTGGACCAGCGCATCTCCGAGCACCAGCCGGCCCTCCGCGTCGGTGTTGATCACCTCCACGGTGGTGCCGTCCTTCATCGTCAGCACGTCGCTGACGCGGGTGGCCGTCCCCGACGGCATGTTCTCCGCAAGCGCGAGGATGGCGGTGACCTTGACCGGCAGGCCCAGCTGCGCGGCGCCCTGGATCACCGCGGCGACGGTGGCGGCGCCGCCCATGTCGGTCTTCATGGTCTCCATGGCGGTCGACGGCTTGAGCGAGATACCTCCGGTGTCGAAGGTGATGCCTTTCCCGACCAGCGCGATGTGACGCTCAGCACCCTCCGGTGCGTAGGTCAGCTCGACCAGCCGGGGCGGCTCGCTGGAGCCCTGCCCGACCCCGAGGATGCCGCCGTAGCCGCCCTCCTCGAGCGCGGCTTCGTCCAGCACGCGGACCTCGATCGGTAGGTCGGCCACCTGCGCTGCGACGCGGTCGGCGAGCGCGGGCGGCCGCTTGTCCTGCGGCGGGGTGTTGATCAGGTCACGGGCGAGGGTCCCCGCGCCCGCGGTCGCCCGTGCCACCTCGACGGCCTGCTGGGCGGCGTCCTGGGCCGCGTCGGCAACGTGGACGGCGACCGTCTCCAACTCGAACGGCGGCGCGTCCGACTGGTAGGTCGAGAAGCGGTAGCTGCCCAGCAACACGCCTTCGACCAGGGCTTGGACCGCATCGGCCGCGTCCAGATCGTCGAGCACCTCGCTCAGCCCCACCGCGAGCCGGTCGACGCGTTCCGCCCCGAGCGCCGCCGCCGCACCGGCGCGCCGCAGGGTGTCGGTCCCGGCATCCGCGCGGGGTCCGAGCCCCACGATCAGCAGGGTGGCCGCGGGCAGCGACCCGCGGGTCGGCACCCGCAGCGTCGCGCCGACCGAGCCGTCGAACCCGGCAGCCACCAACTCCGCGCCGAGGTCGAACCCGGCGGCCTCGGCGACGGCGGACGCATCCGCGGCGAGCTCGGGCGGGTCGCTGCGCTCCCCGGACGCGGGCGCGAACGCGCCGACGGCCAGGAGCGGCGCATCGCTGTCGGCGAGCGGACGGGTGGTGGCCTCGACGGTGGGCACGGCTGGCTCCTCGGCGACGGGTCGGTGCGGAAGGACGAGCATCGGTCCCACCGACGACGTCGGTGCTTGGTTCGGACGCGGGCCGCGGAGACTAACGGCTGGCGCCACACCGGGCCGCGTGAGGTCGTGGGACGACCCGCCGGACTACCGTGCTGACCCGCCCGCCGCCGACGAAAGCGTGTGCCCCGTGGCCGACGAGGAGCCGACGACCGCGCCGGACCACCACGGTGTGCGGCCGGTCGACCTGCGCGACTACGCCGACTGCCAGCCCCGCTCGGCCACGCGCACCCGGGTGTTCCGCACCGACCGGTTGGCGATCGACCTGTGGTGCGTCGAACCCCGGACCTCGACGGGGGTGCTCCACCTCGAGGACCAGGACGTGGCCTACACGATCATCGGTGGCCGTTCGTGGATCGTCACCGACGACGGCGAGGTGGGCCTCGATCCGATGGGGTCGATCCTGATCCCCGCCGACACCGTCCACGGCATCGACAACCGCTCCCCCGACCCGCTGATCGTGCTGGCGGCGTCCGCCCCACCGGATGCTGAGGAGCCGGGGCCGGCGATCGCCGACGATGCGGAAGCGGTCACCTGGGGCGCGGAGCCGGGCGTGGTCCGGCGCGCCGTCGACGCCCTGTTCGGCGGGCGGTCTGGCTGAGCCTGCCGAACAGGGCGTGGGGCGTGGCGGTTCGCTGTCGGTGCGCGCCGGTCGGTGGCAGCTGGTCGTGGGTCGCGGTCAGCTGGTGCCCGGCGCGGCGGTACTCGTCGCCGACCCGGGCGTGCTCACCGCGGGCAGCCGGAGCACGAACCCGGCACCGTTGTGGCTGTCGTCGTAGCGGACGTCGCCGCCACCGAGCTCCAGCAGATCGCGCACGATCGTCAACCCCAGCCCGGTACCCGTCGTGCCGTCCTGGTCCCGCCCGCGACCGAAGCGCTCGAACACCGTCTCGCGTTCGTCGGCGGGGATGCCCGGCCCGTGATCGCGGATGCGGACCTCGACCCGGTCGCGACCGAGCCGCTCGGCGGTGATCTCGATCGGCGGGGCCCCGTGACGCTTGGCGTTGACGAGCAGGTTGGTCAGGACGCGCTCGAGGTGCCGGCGGTCGGCGTCGACCCACAACTCGTCCGGAACGTCGATGCGGGCGTCGTTGACCGGGATCCCGGCCAGCTCGACCGGGGCACGGCGCAGCAGGGCCGCCAGGTCGATCGGTTCGACGAAGGCGGTCGCGGCACCGGCATCGAGGCTGACCAGCGTCAGCAGGTCCTCCACCAGGGCGTCCAGCCGGCGCACGTTGCGGTCGATCGGCTGCAGGTAGCGCCCCAGGTCCTCGTCGTCGGGGCGGAACCGCTGCATCGACTCGGTGAACCCCGAGATCACCGTCAACGGCGTCCGCAGCTCGTGTGAGACGGACGCGAGGAACTCGTCCTTGGTCCGGCTGGCGTCCGCCAGCGCCGTGTTCGCGCTGAGGAGCTGGTCGGTCAGGTTCGACAGCTCACGTGTCCGTTCGTCGGCCAGTTCGTTGGCCCGCCTCTCGCGCAGCGCCGTGCTGCGCACCAGCAGCCCGATCAGCACCGCCGCGAGGGCACCACCGAACGCCAGCAGGGTCGATCCGCGACCGAGCAGGGGCGTACCGAAGCCCGGCAGTGCGGCAGCCTCGACGGTCCACTCGCGCTCGCCGGCGGGCACGAACGTCGTCGTTCCGAGACGCGCCTCCGGGTCGAACCCGTCGGACACCGCGAGCTCCTCCACGCCGTCCGGCGAGGATTCGCTCAGCCGGACCGCGACCAGGTCGGGGGCCGGCGCCACCTCCCGGAGGAACCGGGGACCGGAGACGACCAACGACAGGTTCGCAGCCACCTCGTCGTCGTCGACCACCGGGACGACCAACACGGCCCCGGGTTCACCGTCCGCCAACTGGACCAGCGGCATCGCTTCGGACAACGAGGCACGGCCGGTGGCCTCGGCCGCAGCGTGCGCGTCCCGCGAGATGGGTTGCGAGTCGACGACCAGCCCTCTCGCCGGCGCGTTGGCTCCGTCCGGGTGGACCAGCGTCACCACCCGCACCGGGTCCTCACCGGGGTCGTCGAACAGCTCGATCGCCGGGCCGTCGCCCGCGCGTCCGGCGAGGTGGTCCGCCACCTCGTCGCGTGGGATGCGCTCGACGAGGTTCGCACCCACCAGCGCCGGGTAGCGCTCGTCCAGCGCCATCTCCTCGAGGAGCTGCTCGTACGACCGAGCGTCGAGGTCGTCGACCAACGTCAGGGTGACCGCGAGATCCCGGCCGACGTCCTCGAGCCGGCGCATCTCGTCCTCGACGCCGGCGGTGACCGACGTCAGGGCCCGGTCGGTGCGCGCTTGCTCGGTGGCCGCCTCGTTGGCGGCGAGCACCCAGACGGCGACGGCGGTCAGGAGCAGCACCGACCCCGCAGCCAGCAGCACCGCTCGCAGCTCACGCGTCACAGCTCACCGTCCTCGCCAGCACCCACGGAGTGGCTCGATCGAGGCTAGTGCGGGTCGGCAGCTCGGGACGCCGGGCCGTCGGCCGCGTCCTGCTCGGCGAGCGCTACGAGGCGGCCGAGCGAGCGTCCGAAGATCCGGTGCAGGATCGGCAGAACGAACGTGCTGGCCCCCCGCTCACCGAACGCACCGAGCGGCGGGTCGACCTCCTCCCACCAGGTGATGCGGGTCCGATCCGCACCGAGATCCTCCAGCAGGAACGCACCGGAGCCGGTGATGATCTTGCCGAGGTGGACCACCTCGAGCCGGTGTGGGGGGTCCCAGGCGGTCACGCGCATCACGTCGTCGACGGTGGCGCCCAGCAGCTTCGTGGGGCAGAGGATCGTCACCCCCGTCCCGGTGCGCTGCGGGGTCAGGACGTGGACGGACTTGGCGTCCAGCATCCAGTCGGGCTGGCGCTCCCACTCGGTCAGCACCGACCACACGATCTCGCGGGACGCCGCTGCCTCCCGTTCCACCTCGAGCCGCACGTCGTCCTCCTGCTCGTCGCTGCCGCGCGACGCGTCGTCGCCTGCTTCGTCCCTTCGGAACCGACCGGTGGTGTGGGCCAGACCTCCGCCTGGAACCGACCGGTGGTGTGGGCCAGACCTCCGCGGCCAACCGTTAGGCTCGGCCACCGTTCGGCATCGTGCCAGCTGCGCTGCCGTGCCGATCCACCCCCGACCTGTGGCCACGACCTGTGCCAGGACCTGTGGCCAGGACCTGGGCACGACCGACCGATCGTGCAACGTTCCCACCCACGGCTGCGTGCGCGCCTGCGAGGCAGCGACCGCCGTGCGACGACCCGGAGAGACCATGTTCGCGGACATCGACGGCAACACGATCCACTACGTCAGCGAGGGCGAGGGACCACCCGTCGTGTTCGTCCACGGGCTCGGTGGCTCGTCCAACGTCTGGCACGGCGTGATCCAAGCGATGAAACAGCACCACCACTGCGTCGCGCTGGACCTCCGTGGCCACGGCCGCAGCCAGGGTCGGGGCAAGTTCTCGATCGAGGGGTGGGCGAAGGACGTCCAGAAGCTGATCCGTCACCTGGAGCTACCCGCGGTCACGCTGGTCGGCCACTCGCTGGGCACGCTCGTCGCCCAGCACCTGGCACAGACCCAGCCCGACAGCGTCGACCAACTGGTGCTCGTGGGGGCCATCTCGTACTTCCAGCCGCCGACCGCGGACGCCTACCGCGAGCGCGCCGACCTGGTCGAGCAGGACGGTATGGACGTGCTGGTGGGTCCCTGGCTCGAGGGGGCGGTCTCGCCGCAGTCACACGCGGTCCACAGCGGCATGGTCGGCCTGCTGCGCGAGCTGTTCCTGCGCAACGAAGCCCAGCACTACGCCAAGTCGTGCCGGGCGCTGGCCGACGCGCCCCGGATCCGCCGCGACGACATCGGCCAGCCGACGCTGGTACTCACCGGCGCGCACGACCGTTCGACCCCGCTGGCGATGTCGGAGGAGATCAGCTCCTCGATCCCGGTCTGCCGGGTCGAGGTGATCCCCGACGTCGGCCACTGGACACCGCTCGAAGCCCCCGGCGAGGTCGCCGCCCGGACCCTGCAGTTCCTGACCTGACCT
>SKNP01000067.1 GCA_007120485.1 Nitriliruptoraceae bacterium | reverse complement strand
GGTGGAGGTGATCGGATTTGAACCGACGGCCCCTTCGTTGCGAACGAAGTGCTCTGCCGAACTGAGCTACACCCCCAGGGGCGCTCGCGACCATGCCACGACGGGCGCGAGCGAGCGGGGAGCGTAGCCCCGGCCCTGGCACCCCGCCAACGCGGGTCCAGGTCGTTCGCGGTCGTGGCGCGCCACCAGCGCCGGTCCGGCGTCGGTCGCGATCGTCGCGCGCTACCAACGCCGGTCCGACGTCAGTCGCGACCGTCCCGCACCGCCGCCCGGTCGAGGGCCTCGCGGTGCGCGTCGAGCGCCTCACGCAGCTCCCGTTGCCCGGCGGCGGCGGTCAGGTCGCCGCGGGTGCGTTCGGTGATCGACCGCGCCGAGTCGGTCGCGCGGCGCAAGCCCTTGGTGAGGCCATCGGGGACGTCGATGGTGGTCAGCACCGCCAGGATCTCCTGCATCAGCGCCAGGTGACCCTCGGCGACGTCGAGGTGGCCGCCGCGGACCGCGTCCAGGGCGGCGCGTCGTAGCTCCCCGACGGTCTCCGCAAGCCCGTGGACCCAGGCGACGTCGTCGACCCCGAGCGCGTCCGGACCCGGCAGCGGCTCCCCGGCGACCGCGGCGCGGGTGATCGCGGCCTCCGCGACCTCCTTGGCGGCGTCGGTCACGAACCCGGCGTGCAGCACGCTCGGGTGCGGGTCGCACGCAGCAACGGCCGTCGCCAACCGTTCGTGCGCGGTGCTCAGCAGCTCGTCGACACGCTCGTGCTCGGCGCGGTGGATCGCCCGGATCGCGTTGGCGGCCGCCCGGATCGCGTCGCGGCTGGCGGCCAACCCGACCTCGCGGGCGTCGTGCTGCGCCTCGAAGCGGGCCCGGACGGCCTCACCGTCGCGCAGCAGCACCTCGTCGACGTCCGTGTCCGCGAGCGAACCGCCTGGATCGGTCATGACCGGCCGGTCAGCCGTCCCAGCGACGCAGCCGCACCGACCCGGAACCGCCGCCCCAGTCGGGCCCGCCAGCCGGGCCGCCGACGGCGACGGGCTCACGTTCGACCTCCAGGGCGTCGTCGCCGGACCCGATGCGCTCGCGCAGGACCGGGTCGCGGTCGGTGAGGTCGAGTTCGCGGACGACCTGACGGGCGGCGTCGCGCTGGAGCTTGAGGTGCCGCAGCACGACGGTGTAGCCGGCGGTCAGCACGGTCACGAGACCGGCGAGGTACCACAGCCAGCCGCCGGCGACGATCGCGAGCAGCAACGCGACCCCGGTGGCTGCCAGCGCCCGGATGAACCAGGTCCGCCGTTGGACGATGACGGGATCCTCAGCGCGGGCCACCTGGGACGACCGCGCGGACCCGCCGGCGAGTTCGCCGGACCCACCGACGTCGGAGGGTGCGTCGGAGGGGGCGTCGGCCTGCGGTTGGCTGCGAAGAACGTCCATGGCGCGCTCGAAACCTCCGACGGTCGCGTGTGGCGATGCGGCGCGGGACCGGATCGCCGCTGGGATCAGCAGCGCCGCCCACACGAGGACCAGCAGCACCAGCGCTTCGTTCACCGTTCCACCGTGGCGTCGCCTCCGGCTGATGACGCTCGACGAGCATCCGGCAGCCGGACGGTAACACCGCACCGTGAGTGCACGAAGCACCTCGTACCGTCACCACGTCGCACACACCGCCTCGTGTGGGCCCCGCCCGCCGTCGCGTGGAGCGACGTTGACGGACCGGTTCCGCGTCGGCGGTGAACGGACGCGTCCCTCGCAGCGGCGACCCTACCCCGAGGGGTCCGGGTCGGGGAGGTCCAGGTCGCCCGACCGGCCCCCGGTCTTACGGACCAACCGCAGGTCGGTGATACGGACGTCCTTCTGCACGGCCTTCACGAGGTCGTAGAGGGCCAGCGCCGCGACGCTGGCGGCCGTCAGCGCCTCCATCTCCACGCCCGTGCGGTCCGCGGCCGTCGCGGTCGCGGTGAGCGCAGCGACCCCGCTGGCCGTGTCGATCTCCACCTCGACGTCCACGCTGGTCAACGCGACGTGGTGGCACAGCGGGATCAGTTCGAAGGTGCGTTTGGCCGCCTGGATGCCGGCGAGCCGGACCACCGGCAGCGCATCGCCCTTGGGCAGGTCGCCGTCGGCCAACCGTGCGGCGGTGGCCGGCGCCATCACCACCCGGCACGCAGCGACCGCGGTCCGGGCGGTGACGTCCTTGTCGCCGACGTCGACCATCCGGGCCTGCCCACGGCCGTCGAGGTGGGTGAGCCCGCCCGCATCGGCACCGCCGGATCGCGGCTCGGCGGCGTCGGGGGACGACGAGCCGGCAGCCTCGTCGGGGGGTGACGAACCGACGACCTCGTCGGGACGTTGCGGCGGCTGGGTCATCGGCGGCTCACTCCACCAGCAGCGACACGTTGACGGTGTCGCCGGCCGGGACCTCGGTGACGTGCTCGGGGACCAGCGCCAGCCCGTCAGCCAACGCGATCGAGGTGATGACGTGGGAACCCTGGTGACCGGTCGGGGTCGCGACCCAGCTGCCACCCTCCCGGGACATGCGGACCCGCGTGTAGCCGCGCTTGTCGGGCGGTGCGGTGATCGGCTCGGTCAGGCGGGCCTGCACCGTCGGGCGCTTGACGTCGCGACGGCCCTGGAGCTTGCGGATCGCGGGCCGAGCGAACACCTCGAAGGACACGAACGCCGACACCGGGTTGCCCGGCAACCCGAGCACCGGGCAGCCGGCGATCCGTCCCCGGATCTGCGGCATCCCCGGCTTCATCGCGACCTTGGCGGTCTCCACCGTGCCGAGCGAGCCGATGACCTCCGGGATCAGGTCACGGGTCCCGGCGCTGGCACCGCCGGTGCAGATGATCAGGTCCGCATGACCGAGGTTGGTGTCGAAGGCGTACATCAACGCCTTGCGGTCATCGCGGATGATGCCGGCGCTGAACGGTACGGCACCGGTCGCTCGCACCAGCGCGGCCAGCATCGGACCGTTGGCGTCACGGATCTGTCCGGGGCCCGGCGTGTGGGCGGCGGGCACCAGTTCGTCGCCGGTGGACAGGACCACGACGCGCGGTTGTGGGATACAGGTCACCCGGGTGACGCCGGCGACGGCGAGCAGCCCGACGTCGGCGGGGCTGAGCCGGCGACCGGCGGCGACCAACGGCTGGCCGGGATGGAGGTCCTCGCCGGGGCCGCGGACGTGCTTCCCCGGTTCGCTGGGCCGGTGGAACGCGACGCCCTCAGCGGTGGTCGACGTGGTCTCCACGGCAGCGACCGCGTCCGCACCCGGTGGCATCGGCGCGCCCGTCATGATGCGCACGCAGGTGCCGGGGGCGACGTCTGGGAGGTGCTCGGCACCCGCCGCGATCTCCCCGGTGACCGGCAACGTCACCGGCTCGTGGAGCCGTGCCTCGGCGAGGTCACTGGCGTGGACCGCGTAGCCGTCCATGGCGGAGTTGGGGAACGAGGGGACCTCGACGTCGCTGACGATGTCGTCGCCGATGACCAGCCCGAGCGCGTCCGCGAGACGCAACTCGATCGGGTCGGGGTCCGGGAGCTGCGCGAGGATCGCGGCGAGGTGATCGTCGACCGACGTCAGTTCGTCCGCGGTCGTGACCTCCTCGCGACCCTGACCGACGAAGCGGCTCATCGTGGGTCCGCGCCGACAGCGGCGTCCTCGCCGAGCCAGTCCCGCAGCCACGCCAGCAACTCCGGACCGAGGTCATCCCGCGCGGCGGCGAACTGCAGGTTGGCCTTGAGGTAACCGAGCTTGTCACCCGTGTCGTAGCGCGGCACGTCCAGCTTGAGCCCGACGATCGGCTCCTCCTGCGCGCACGCCTGCAGCGCGTCGGTGACCTGGATCTCACCGCCGCGACCGGGAGGCGTCGAACGCAGGACCTCGAAGATCGAGCCCGGCAGGACGTACCGGCCGACCATGATCAGGTTGGACGGCTCCTCCCCCGGCGGGGGCTTCTCCACCATCGAGGTGACGCGGAACTCGCCGTCGCGGTCGGTCGGCTCCACCTCCGCGGCGCCGTAGAGGTGCACCTGGTCCTGCGGCACCTCCATCAGGGCGATCACCGGCCGGCCGGTGCGTTCGTGCGCCTCGATCATCCGGCCGAGGAAGTCGCACCCCGGTTCGAGCAGGTCGTCGCCGAGTAGGACCGCGAACGATCCGTCCGGACCGACGTGCTCGGCCCCCTGGAGGATCGCGTGGCCGAGCCCGAGCGCTTCGCCCTGCCGCACGCTGTGGATCGTCGCCAGCTCGGCGAGATCACGGACCAGCGCCAGCTCGGCGTCCTTGCCCTTGTCGGCGAGCGCGGCCTCGAGGTCGAGCCGCCGGTCGAAGTGATCCTCCATGGCGCTCTTGCCGGTCGCGGTGACGAACAGCACGTCGTCCACGCCGTTGTCGACGCACTCCTCCACGATGTACTGGATCGCGGGGCGATCGACGACCGGGAGCAGCTCCTTCGGGACCGACTTGGTCACCGGCAGGAACCGGGTCCCCAGGCCGGCGACGGGCAGGACGGCGGTGCGGACCACGGGTCGCTCCTTCGACGAGGACGAGACTACTAGGGCTCGGCCCGCCGCCGCGGGGCCGACCCGGCGCTTCGAGGATCACCAGCCGCGCGCCACCAGCCGCGCGCCACCGGGCGAGGCGCACCGGCCGAGGCGCACCGGCCGGGGGCCACCGGCCTACCCTCCCGGTGGCGTTCGCGCGAAGGCTGGCTCGTGGCAGAGGACCCCAAGCAGGCACTGCGGTCGGCGGCGTTGGCCGCCCGGCGACAGCTGTCCTCCAGCGAACGCGCCGAGGCGTCCTCCCAGGCGGTCACCCGGCTGCTGCGGCTGCCCGAGCTGACCGGGGCCGGCACGGTGCTGCTCTTCGCCGCGACCCGCGACGAACTGGACGTCGCCAGCGCGGTCGGACCCCTGGCGGCACGAGGGGCTCGGACGCTGTTCCCCCGGGTGCGAGGGCCGGAGCTCGACCTGGTCGCCGCGTCGGACCTGCGGACGCTGGAGCTCGGCTACCGCGGCATCCGCGAACCTGTCGGCCCATCGATCGACGTCGAGGTGGTGGACGTCGCGCTGATCCCTGGCGTCGCCTTCGACCCCCACGGCGGCCGTCTGGGGCACGGCGGAGGCCACTACGACCGGCTCCTGGCGCGGCTGCCGGCGTCCTGTGCGCGCATCGGGATGGCGTTCAGCTGTCAGGTCGTCCCCGCCGTGCCGCGAGAGGACCACGACGCGCCGGTCGACCTGATCGTCACCGAGCAGCGGGTCCACCGGTCGCAGGCACGTGCTGGCTGAGCCCGAGCACGTCGGCGGCGCTCGACGACGCACCCCATCGGGCGCCGATCACCGTGCGCGTCCCTCCAGCGCGGCCTCATCGATGCGGAGCAGCTCCGTGCCGTCGCTCACGAGCAGCGGCTCGCGGTGCGCGAGCATCGGTGCACGTCCATGCACCTGCACCTCCCCGCCCGCGCCCAGCACCAGCAACCCGTCCCCGTCATCGATGGCCGAGACGCCGCCGAAGATCATCACGTCCGCATCCGACGGGACCGTCCGGCTGGCGGAGCGCACGACCTCGATCCGCGACACGTCGATCTCGGTGACCGAGCGGCCACCTTCGACCACGACCTGCAGCCGGCCGGCGTCGAGCGCCGCGAGTTGGACCATCCCCGGCTGGATGCGATCGGCCGCCGCCGGCAGGTCGATGTCGACCGTGCCGCGCGACGCCGCGTCGGGATCGAGGATCTCGATCCTCGGCCCGGCTCCACGCCCGCTGCGGCGCCAGGCGACGGCGACCCGCTCGACCTCACCGTCCTCGATGACCTCGGCGGTGGCCGGGTGTCCCGGGTCGATGCCGTCGGAGAGGTCGCGGCGGAACAGCTCGCGGCCCGAGGCCCGTTCGTGGACGTGGATCGCCTCATCGGTGATGACCTGCCACCACGGTCCGAGTTCCTCCACCGCCCGGATCTGGTCGTGGCGCAACCGCCGTTGCGACGCACCGGTGTCCACGTCGAGCACCTCGGCGTACCCCGCCACATCATCCACCACCGCCAGCGGCGACCCACCGACGACGCGCTCGTCCGGCGCCAGCCCCCGCTGCCATCTCGGCTGCCCGTCGGACAGCGAGATGCTGGTCAGCACGTCATCGTCGGCGGTGACCAGCGGGTCCAGCCGTCGCGCCCCGTCGGCGCCGGCCGGGTCCGGCGTGAGCACCGGCACCGCCTCGGTCTCGTGTTGCCAACGCACGCGGCCATCGGACGAGATCGATGTCAGGATGGTCGTGACGTGGGTCGGCGGATCGCCGACGTCGTCACGCTCACCGACGTCCGCGTCCTGGACGGGCGAGCCCTCCCCTGACCCGATCGCGAGGATGCCGTCCTCGTGACGATGCAACCCGCGAGCGTCCGAGCCATCGAGGTCGACCCACCAGGCGCGACGGTTGGACAGCAGCTCGATGGCCACGAGCTGATCACCGTAGGCCAGGACCAGCAGTCCCCCGAGCCGCTGCACCGCCTGCGGTGGATCCGATGGGTCGATCCCCTCGGGGAGGGGGATCTGCCCGGCGAACCGCAGGTCGGCAGCGTCCAGGTCGAGGATCCTGAACGCCTCGTCGCTGACGTAGACGAGCGCGTCCTCGTCGACGTGACGGTGGCCGAACCCGTCCTCGTCGATCCGCCACCGCTCACACCCGGTCGGCTGGCAGCCGAACGCACGGGCAGCGTCAGGGTCCGTCCCGCTCGTCGGATCGTCCGCGTCGTCGGACACGTCACCGGACGCCTCGGCGTCCGGCAGCGTCACCTCGTCGTCCCGTTCGTCCCGCTCCTGAGGTTCGTCCGCGCCCGGGGTCGTCGCCGGCCAGCCCACGACGAGCCCGGCGCCAACCACGAGCCCCACCACGAGGACGGCCCACCGGGCTCGCCTCGAGCCCGCCGCAGGCGCCCGACCTGACCTCGTGGCCGACTCCGGTGCCCCCAGCGCCGCACCGCACCGGTTGCACCAGCGAGCTGAGGCTCGCCCCGGGCGAGCCCCACAGCCCGGGCAGGCGCGTGAGGGCAGCGGTCTTCTCCCTACCGATCCCTGCGGCAGGGAAGCAGGCCTGGCGGCGTGACGACACCGGCGCAACGCACCATGTCGGCCGACCCCCTGGGTCCGCTCCTCCCAGGCGGATGGCCGCCACGATGTGCCCAGCACGTCCACAGGGTTGCGCTCGCCCGCTCCCCACGGCACTATTCGCACTCGATGATCTCGAGTGCTAGAGGTCCGGCATCGTGTCCGGACGCTGGCCGAGCCCGTGAGCGAGCCTCCGGGTGGTCGGGATCGCATCAAGGTGGTTCGCGGATCGCTGCCCGGCCGGGTTCGACGGCCGCGATGGGGTCCGCCCGTCGAGGAGCGGATGGATGCCGACGTACGAGTACGCCTGTCGGGACTGCGGTGAGCACCTCG
>SKNP01000114.1 GCA_007120485.1 Nitriliruptoraceae bacterium | reverse complement strand
TCGATCTCCTCGCGCGGCAGCGTGCCCCGGGTCATCGCCATCGCCCGCGTGGTCGCCTCCGAGCAGTCCGCGAGGAGCAGGATGGCGGCCTCCTTGCTCCGCGGCTTGTGGCCCTTGTAGCGGAAGGTGTCCTCATCGACGGCGTCGCGATCCCCGCCCGAGGCGCGCACCGCCTTGTCGTAGAAGTAGCTGACGACCATCGTCCCGTGGTGGCTGCCGATGCAGGCGACCACCTCCGGTGGCAGCTTGTGCGTGGACGCCATCTCCACCCCGTCGACGACGTGGTTCTGGATGATGACGGCGGAGACCTCCGGCTCGAGATCGTCGTGCGGGTTGGCGATGCCCTGCTGGTTCTCGATGAAGAAGTGGGGCTGGCGCACCTTGCCGATGTCGTGGTAGAGCGCGGCGACGCTGCCGAGCAGCGGGTCGGCTTGCACGGCGCGGCAGGCTCGCTCGGTCAGGGAGGCGACCATCACCGAGTGGTTGTACGAGCCGAGCGCCTTGGCCTCGAGCTCCCGCAAGAGGGGATGGTTGCGATCCGCGAGGTCGAGCAGCGCGGTCACGGTCGGCAGGCGGAAGAGGGTCTCCAGGAACGGCATCGCTCCCTGCACGGCCACCGCGGTGATCAACCCGTTGATCGCGCCAGCGGCCAGGACCACCAGCAGTTCATCGCGGGGGCCGAAGACGGCGACCACCCCGGCCGCGAGGACCGGGTACGACAGCCCGGCACGCAGCGTCGCGGACCGCAGGTCGGCGCGCTTGGCGATCTGCGTGGTCAACGGGACGCTGATCAGGACCGCCATGGCCGCGAACAGCGCCACCGGGGCCGCCTGCGGGGTCACCAGCAGCACGAGGACCGCTGCTGGCAGCATCGTCGCGATCCCGATGACCGGATGGATCAGCAGCGCGACCAGCATGGCCAACGCTCCCGCCGGAACGGCGAACAGCCAACCCGACGAGGTCGCATCGACCAGCATGGAGGAGCCGACCACCAAGCCGGCGTAGGCCGTGACCAGCAGGGACAGCAGGAGCAGCTTCTTCCCGGAGACCCACACCCGCGGTTGCATCCGGACCAGGTAGATGGCGATGACCCCGGTCACGATCGTCATCGCCGCCAGCGCGCGTAACCAGGCGCGGACCGGCGAGCCACCGACCAGCCCCAACTGCTCGATCGCTTCGAACGCCAGGGGACCGACGATCTCGCCCTCGCGCACGATCGCTTCGCCAGGCCGCCAGACCTCGGCGACGTCGTCCACCGACTCCGCCGCCCGCTCGCGAGCGGCCGCGGTCGCGTCCGGATCGACCGTCACCGTCGGCCGCATCAGCCGGTCGAGCAGCGGGACGACGATCTCGTCGGCGGCGTCACCCGGCAGCGAGCGCAGGCCCAGTTCCACCGGCAACGTCTCGGCCAGTTCCGCTTCGAGCTGCTCCTCGCTGACACGCTGGCGCGCCAGCTCCTGCGCGATGGCGATCGACTCCTGCTCGACGACCTCCAGCTCGGCGTCGCTGAGCGCCACCAGTTCCGCGGTCAGGTCGTCGCCGAGGTCGGGTTGGAGGGCCGCCAGCTCCTGCCGTTGTTGCGATCCCGACGGCGTGCGATCCGCCTCGTCCGTGAGGGCGTCGGACGCATCGCTCGGCGGTTCCCGCACCTCCCAGGTGGCTCGGAACACCTCGCGGACCTCGCTGACGATCGCCGTCTGCGCCTCGCGGTCGAACACTTCGACGGGCTCGACCGTCTCCGCGGCGGTCCGCCGGGCGGTGTCGGTCGCGGCGTCATCGACGATCCGCACCTGCTCCTCGGTGAACACCGTTCGTGGGGCAGGGTCGCCTTCGGTGATCGGCTGCTCATCGGCCACCGCGCCGATCGCGACCAGGATCGGCACCAAGAGCAGCACCGTGGCGCCTGCGAGCAGACGCTGCCACAGCAACGGGAGCGAGGGACGTTGCACGGTCGGGGGCGGTCTCCAGCGACGACGGCCAGCAGCGAGGACGCAGTGTCGCCCATCGGGGCGATCGATGCTCGCTCCCGTGCGCACCCGGAGGGGACGAGGGTGCGGTGACCGGCCGGCAACGACGTCGCGAGCGCCATGCCCGACGCGCCGGGGGCGAGCGGTAGCCGCTCCCGCGGGCGCCGTTCGCTGCCGGCTGCCCCGATTAGGCTGCGGCAGCCCTCGAACGGACGCTGCCTGTGCAACCTCACGTCGATCCGTCCCCCTGGCTGCCGTTGGCCCGGCCGGAGTGGGCCGCGTTGCGGTCGGCCACGCCGCTGACCCTCACGGAGAGCGACCTCGCCCAGCTGCGCGGGCTCAACGAGGAGGTGTCGCTCGACGAGGTCGCGGAGGTCTACCTGCCGCTGTCACGCCTGCTGAACCTCTACGTGGCCGCCACGCAGGAGTTGCACCGGGCGACGGACACGTTCCTGGGGTCGTTGACCGCGAAGGTGCCGTTCGTCATCGGTGTCGCCGGCTCGGTCGCGGTCGGCAAGTCCACGACTTCGCGGATCCTGCGCGCACTGCTGTCGCGTTGGCCGGACCATCCGGAGGTCACGCTCGTCCCGACCGACGGGTTCCTCCACCCCAACGCGGAGCTCGAACGCCGGGGGCTCATGGAACGCAAGGGGTTCCCGGAGTCCTACGACACCGCGTCGCTGGTGCGGTTCGTCGGCGACGTCAAGGCGGGGGTTCCCGAGGTGACCGCCCCCGTCTACTCCCACCTGGTCTACGACATCGTCCCCGACGAGCGGATCGTCGTTCGACAGCCCGACGTGCTGATCATCGAGGGGCTGAACGTCCTGCAGTCGGCCTCGAACGAGGACCGACGGGTGTTCGTCTCCGACTTCTTCGACTTCTCCGTCTACGTGGACGCCGACGAGCGGGACGTCACCCGGTGGTACGTGGAGCGTTTCCGTCGGCTGCGCGACACCGCCTTCCAGGACCCGCGGTCCTACTTCCACCGTTACGCCGACCTCAGCGACGAGGAAGCCGACCGCGTGGCCCACGACATCTGGGAGCGGATCAACGGCCGCAACCTCACCGAGAACGTGCTGCCGACCCGCAACCGGGCCGATCTGATCCTGCGCAAGGGCCCGGACCACGGGGTCGAACGGGTCTGGCTCCGTCGCCTGTGACCGGCGCCGGGGGCGCGACGGCTCAGCTCAGCGCCGCGCCTCGACCTGTGCCGGTGGGGTCCCGATCGGCCGCCAGCTCGCCAGCACCGCGCGGATCGCGGTGACGGTCGCCAAGGGCTGGTCCAGCAACAGGTGATGGTGTGCCTCGGGCACCTCGACGATCGGGACGCCCGCCTGGGCTGCCGGTGCATCCGCGAGCAACGCCGCCATGTGGTCGCGGACGTCGGAGTCGACGATGGCGGAACGCTCACCGTTGACCACGGCGACACGACAGCCCACGCGGGCCAACTGCGTCGAGAAGTCGCTCGGTCGCGACGGGCCATCGCGGGCGGTGAAGACCTGAGGGTCGAACTTCCAGCTCCAGCCACCGTCGACCGGCCGCAGGCTGCTCCTGGCGATCTGGTCGAGCAGCCAGGTGTTCGCACAGGGTTGCGGGGGGACCAGGTGGAAGTGCTCGACGGCCGTCTCGAGGTCGGGGTAGGTCTTGGGCGCACGGAACATGCCGCCGCCACGGCCCTCCTCCGACTCCGGGTCGGGCCGCTGCACGGGGGCGTCCAGGATGATGGCCCCCGCGAGCTCGGACCCGTGGTTCGCCGCGAGCACGATCGTGACGAACCCGCCCATCGAGTGGCCGATGACCGTCGGGGCGCCGACGCCGCCGGCGTGCGCGGCCGCCGCCAGCACTTCCTCAGCCCACTGCTCCGCGCGGTACCGCGGCCGCCACCCGCTGTCGCCGTGCCCGGAGAGATCAACGGCGACCACCCGGTGCGAGCGGGCGAGCAGCGGCGCCAGAGCGGTCCACCAGTGCGCGTGCGCGGCACCACCGTGCACGAGCACGAGGGTCGGATCGCGAACGTCTCCCCACGCCAGCGTGGCGACCTCGACGCCGTCGACCTCCACGGCGTCGACCTCCGGGTCCGTCGCCACCGCTGCAGCGAACCAACGCGGCGCGTCGGTCTGCGCCTCCAGGGCCTGGTCTGCCACCTCGTGGTCCTCCTCGGATCCCGCCGGTCGAGGAGGCTAGCGAGCGCCCCACGGCACACCCGGCAGCGCGCATCCCGTTGACCGACCGTACCGTTCGGTCTGGAGCATTCGGGTAGGGTGAGGTCCTCTCCGCGGCACCTCTCCAGCCGCCCCTGCTCCGCACCGTGAGGTTCGACGTGTCCGCGCCCCACCCGCCGAACGCGAAGAGCTTCTCGGTCGGCGACGCCATGGTGCTGCTCGCGCTGAGCAGCATGTGGGGCCTGTCGTTCATGTTCATCGAACTGGCGCTCCGGCAGCTCTCCCCCCTGTGGATCGTCGCCGGCCGAACGTCCGTCGGTGGCCTGACCCTGCTCGCCCTCCTCCTGCTTCGAGGTGGACGACCACCGGCCCGGCTCAAGCTGTGGGGCCACCTGCTGGTGCTCGGCACGGTCAACAACGCGGTGCCGTGGACCGCGGTCGCCTGGGCGCAGCAGTCGCTGCCCTCGGGGGTGACCGCCCTGCTGATGGCGATCGTGCCGACCTCGACGCTGGTGGTCTCCGCGCTGGTCGGCCTCGAACGGATCACCCGGGCACGGTTGGTCGGTCTGATCCTGGCGCTCGGCGGGGTCGGGGCCATCGTGGCCGGTGACCTCGACCAGCCGGGACGGCTGCTGGCGGTCCTCGCGGTCGTCACCGCCACGCTGCTCTACGCCAGCGGGGCGGTGTACGCCAAGACCTACGTCTCCGGTACCACCAAGCCCCTGACGCTGGCGACCGGTCAGGTCCTCAGCGCGACCGCCGTGGCGGTGCCGTTCGCCCTCGTGGTCGATGGCCTCCCACCCGCGCTGCCGTCCCTGACCACGACGACGGTGGCCTCGATCGTGCTGCTCGGCTCCCTCGGGACCGGGTTGGCCTTCTTCGCGTTCTACACCCTGATCGAACGCGTGGGGGCGACCAACGCGACGATGACCACCTACCTGATCCCGCTGGTCGCGCTCCTCGCCGGCGCGATCTTCCTCAACGAGCGGTTCGGGCTCCCCGCCCTGCTGGGTGGCGCGTTGATCGTGCTGGGCGTCTGGCTGGCGCAACGCGGGACCCGCGGCGCACCGAAACGGGTCCCGGTCGAGGAGGACGATCCCGCCGGGGTCGTCAACTGAACGACGCGAAGCGGCGAGGCGGTGACCGACGATCGGCGCAGCCGCCCTACCCTCCAGCGGTCAGCGACGGACGAGGGTGCACGGTGGATCGACGGCTCGGCGCGGCGTCGCTGCATCGCATCTGGGTCGCGTTCACGATCGGTGTCCTAGGTCTGGCGGCCGTGTTGACCGTCGTCGCCGACGTCGACCCCCGGCTGCCGGTCGCGCTCCCCCTGGCGCTCGCTGCCGCGATCGGTGGAGCCGGCTTCGTCGCGGTGGTCGCCATCGACCGCATCTTCGCCGCGTCACCACCGCAGACCGATGACGCGGCGGTCGGCGAGCTGCGCACCCGGTTGGTCCTCCAAGCGGTCATCGCCGAGACCGTCGTCCTGTTGGCGACGATCGTGGCCTTCACCCTCGGGCCACGCTGGACGGTGACGCTCGGCGGCCTGGCCGGCGCCTTGATCCTGCTACGGATCCGGCCACACGGACGGCGGCTGGCGCGGTTCGACGCGGCGTGGCAACGGGAGGGCCACGACGTCTCGGTGCGGCGTGCGCTGGCAGGCGCCGGCGAGCCGGTCGGCGACGACGGCGCACCGGGCGACGCGGACAGCGGACCGACGGCGTCCGGCGACCGACCCTGAGCGGTGGGTTGCCACGAAGTTCCCCCGAGCGAGCGTCGGCTGGTCACGACACCCAGCCGCCCGATACCGACCGGCCCCACGAGGAGTGAGACGTGAGCTACGACGCGATCCTGCTGGTGTCCTTCGGTGGCCCTGAAGGCCCCGACGACGTGATCCCGTTCATGGAGAACGTCACCCGGGGCCGCAACGTGCCTCGTGAGCGCCTGGAGGAGGTCAGCCAGCACTACGTGCGGTTCGGGGGCCGCTCCCCCATCAACGACCAGAACCGCGCCCTGATCGCGGCGCTCGAGGAGGTCCTCGAAGCGGATGGACCGGACCTGCCGGTCTACTTCGGCAACCGCAACTGGCACCCACTGCTCTCCGACACCCTCGAGCAGATGCGCGACGACGGGGTGTCGCGGGCCCTGTGCTTCGTGACCGCGGCGTACTCCTCCTACTCCGGGTGTCGGCAGTACCGCGAGGACCTCGCCGAGGCGCAGGCGCAGGTCGACGGCGCGCCGGAACTGGACAAGGTGCGCGCCTACTACAACCACCCGGGGTTCGTCGAACCGCAGGTCGAGGCGATCCTCGACAGCCTGGCGGAGCTTCCCGCGGAGGTACGCGACGACGCCCACGTGGTGTTCACGACGCACTCGATCCCGCACACCATGTCCCGGCACTGCGACTACGAGGCCCAGCACTACGAGACCTGCCGGCTGGTGATGGAGCGGCTGGGTGCACAGGCGCCGCTTCCGGGCGGTGAGCGGCCCTGGCAGCTGGTGTACAACTCACGGTCGGGACCGGAGTTCATCCCGTGGCTCGAGCCGGATGTCAACGACCACCTGGAGGAACTGGCCGAGCAGGGCGTCGCCGCGGTGGTGTGCGTCCCGGTCGGCTTCATCTCCGACCACATGGAGGTGATCTACGACCTCGACGTGGAGGCGGTCGAGACCGCGGAGCAGCTCGGGTTGCCGTTCGCCCGTGCGGCCACCGTCGGTACCCACCCTCGGTTCGTCTCCATGATCCGCGAACTGATCCTCGAACGCACCGAGGGCGCGCCGGCGCGGGCGTTGGGCACGCGTGGGCCCAACCACGACGCCTGCCCCGTGGACTGCTGCTTCACGCCGGGCCAGACCGCGAAGGAGGTCGTCGCGGCGGCGGAGCCGCCCCGGCGCTGAACCGACCGTCGCGGCGGCGGAGCCGCCCCGGCGCTGAACCGACCGCCCCGCCACCACCACCCCGCGGTTGACCTCGTACCCTGGGGGCGAGGATCCACCCGCGAACAGGAGGTCGAGGATGACGTCCCCACGCCAGGTCCGCCGCGACGCGGACGCGGTCGAGGCGCTCGTCGAGGAGTTCGAGCTCCGTTCGCGGATCGACGAGCCGGACGGGTCGGGGGTGCGGCCCGGCAGCTACGACCTGTCCTGGGCACACGGTCGGATCGACGCCGCCCGCCGCGCCGCGGAGGCGGACGTGATCACCGCCGACGAAGCGTTGGCGTGGCTGGCCGCGGAGATCGGTCGCGAGCTGCCGGACGAGCTTCCGGACGAGGACGAAGGCCGCTGACCCGGCACCCGGTCACGCGAACCGGCCCGGCGACGCGCACCGGGCCGGCGACGCGCACCGGGCCGGCGACGCGCACCGGCCCG
>SKNP01000290.1 GCA_007120485.1 Nitriliruptoraceae bacterium | reverse complement strand
GCCGCGGCGGGGCACGGACAGGTGCTCCAGGAGCCGGAACACCGTGTTGGAGTAGCCGTCGGCCCAGCCGCTGACCGCCATGACGGGGCAGACGATCGCGCCGTAGTCCTCGCAGACCGAGCCGTGCTGCCAGTAGTCGTCCCGGCGCTGGTGGCGCAGCCACGTGGCCAGCCACAGCCCGCTGCCGTCCAAGCGCTCGTGCCACCGCTCGCGCCAGTCGTCGCCCACCACCGCGGGGTCCGGCGGGAGGCTGTTCTGCCAGAACATCGTCGACGCCCACGAGAGGTTGTCGCCGAGCAGGCAGCCGCCCATGTGGTGGACGTCGTCGGCGTACCGGTCATCGGTCGAGGACAGCGTGATCACCGCATCGAGCTCGGGCGGCTGCAGGGCGGCGATCTGCAGGCCGTTGAACCCACCCCAGGAGATCCCGATCATCCCGACCGTGCCCGTGCACCACGGCTGCTGGGCGATCCAGCGGATCACCTCGACCCCGTCGTCGAGCTCCTGCTGGAGGTACTCGTCGGTCAGCACGCCGTCGGACTCGCCGCTGCCTCGGAGGTCGACGCGCACGCAGGCGTAGCCGTGGCCGGCGACGTAAGCGTGGTGAGGCACGTCGCGGGCGGCGGTGAGGTCGTTCTTGCGGTAGGGGATGAACTCGAGCACCCCGGGGACGGGGTCGTGTTCGGCGTCCTCGGGCAGCCAGATGCGCGCCGCCAGACGTGTGCCGTCCGACAGCGGGATCCAGGTGTGGAAGATCTCGCGGACGGGTCGTGGCAGGTCGGTCACGACCTGCAGACCACGGCGGTCAGCCGCGTCCGTGGGCCGGCGGTCGGCGGCGTCCGTGGGCTGATCGCCGGTCAAGCCACACCCGGGGAGAACTCGAACGGCAGCAGCTCGCGGCACTCGACGTACCGGTCGAGCAGATCCTTGGTGTCACCACCGCCGAGGTACAGCTCGCAGATCGCGAAGCTGTAGCTGTCCTGCTCGATCAGATCGGAGAGGCGGCCGCCGACCTCGACCTGCGGTTTGATGACCGCGGCCGGGAACCGCTCCGTGACGATCGCGATCTCCGCCTCGGACGGGACCTGGGTGACGACCGTGTCGCCGTCGACGTCGAACACGCGCCAGAAGAACTTCCCGGCGCAGTCGTACATCCCCTGGCCCGCCGGGAAGTCGG
The DNA here is from genome assembly GCA_007120485.1 of Nitriliruptoraceae bacterium. Lineage (GTDB taxonomy): Bacteria > Actinomycetota > Nitriliruptoria > Nitriliruptorales > Nitriliruptoraceae > SKTG01. Next base: position 21,440 of record SKNP01000290.1, on the reverse strand, counting down.
GTCGTTCGCCGCAGGCGACCTGGATCGTGACCTGCTGGTTGGTCTGGCCGTCGACCTTCTCGAAGATGTCGCTGTGCGACTGGGAGACGCGGGTGTTGATCTCGAGCAACCAGACGTGGTTGAGCTCCCGGTCCCAGAAGAACTCGATGTTGAACGCGCAGTCGTCGAACCCGATGTGGGGGATGACCGCCTGGGTGATCTCGCTCATCTTGGCCCGGATCAGGTCCGGGAGGTTCGACGGGTACTCGTAGCGGAAGAAGCTGCTGCCGTTCTGGTAGCGCACGGAGTCGATGATCCCGAAGCTCTGGACGTCGCCCTCGAACGAGTAGCCCTCCAGGGTGCACTGCCGGCCACCGATGATGCCCTCGGCCAGGCAGAAGTGCCCGTCGATGGACGCGACCTCGTCGGGCAGGGTCGCTTGCTCCAGGACGAAGTTGAACGGCTCGGAGATGAGGTGGATCTGCTCGCGGATCTCAAGCATCGCCGCCTCGAAGTCGTCGCGGTTGGCGATGTGGAACCCGAGCATCGACCCGGATGACTTGATCGGTTTGACCCAGAACGGCAGCGCGATGTCGATCGCGTCGAACGCGGCATCGTCGAAGGGATCGAACGCTTGGAACGGGGGGATGTGGTCGGGCACGATCTCGCGCTGGACCAGGCGGCTCCAGTACTTGTGCTCGCACTTGAGCAGGCTCTCGAGCGACGCCGATCGCACCCCGAACCGCTCGCAGAGCAGCGGCAGCATGGTGCTGACGGGGAAGTCCATGTAGCCGGTGATCGCATCGACCGTCCCGCCGGTCTCGTCCTGCCACCGGCGGATCTGCTGCTCCGCACGTTCGAGCATGTCCTCGATCGGGAAGTCGTAGGTCTCGAGCACCTCCGCCGGGTCGAGCACCCCGTGGAAGGTGTAACGGTCGGCGTTGCGGATCGACCGCAGCTTCTCACGGTTGAAATCGTTGAGGCCGACCAGGAACACGTTCTTGGTCGGCTGCTCGGTCGCCGCCTCGGTCATCGCTTCGGTCGTCACCAGCTCCCCACCTGCGGGCCGGAGCTCCCGGTCCCGCCGCGGCCACCCTACTGAGCCATCCGTGGGCTCGGGGAGCACGTGCGCTGCCGGGTGGAGGACCGAGCGCTGGCGGCGACGCCCTACCCTGCTCGACCCTATGCCTGCTCCCGCCGCCGCCGCTCTGGTGTTCCTGTCGTCGGCCGCCGTGCTCGTGTTGGAGATCCTCGCGGCACGGCTCCTCGCGCCGTACGTCGGTGACACCCTGGAGACCTACACCGCGATCATCGGGGTCATCCTCGGTGGTATCGCGGTGGGCTCCTGGCTGGGCGGAAAGGCGGCCGACGCCCGTGAGCCCAAGGGCCTGCTCGGCCCACTGCTGATCGCCGGTGGCGCGCTCGCGTTCGCCTCGATCCCGTTGATCGACGGGCTGGGAGCTGGCCTCCGAGGCGCGGGGCCGGCGACCACCACGATCCTCACCGTCACCGCGTTCTTCCTGCCAGCCGCGGTCCTGTCGGGGGTCACGCCGGTGGTGATCAAGATCCAGCTGGCCTCGCTGGAGGAGACCGGTCGGGTCGTCGGCCGGCTCTCCGCCCTGTCCACCAGCGGCGCGATCGTCGGCACGTTCGCGACCGGGTTCCTGCTCGTCGCCGCTTTCCCGACCCGGCCGGTGATCCGGGTCACCGCAGTGCTGCTGATCCTGCTCGGGATCGGTACCGCCCTGGCACTCAAGCGTGGCCGGGGCGTCAGCGCGGGCGGGGCCATCGCGGTCCTGGGGGCCGCAGCCTTCTCCTTCGCCGCCGCACATCCCTGCCAGTACGAGTCCGCCTACTACTGCGCCTACATCGAGCACGACGATGACCGCGCCAGCGGCCGCGCGCTGATCCTGGACACGCTGCGGCACTCCTACGTGGACCTCGACGACCCGAGCCACCTCGAGTTCGTCTACACCGCCTGGTTCGGTGACGTGACCGATGCGCTCGAGCCGGACGGGGACCCGTTCGCGTCGCTGCACCTCGGTGGCGCCGGGTTCACCATGCCCCGCTACCTGCGCGAGGAGCACCCCGGCTCCACCTCGACGGTGTTGGAACTCGATCCGCTGCTGGTGGAGCTGTCCGAGGACCAGCTCGGCCTGGAGCTCCGTGACGACATCGACGTCCGCCTCGGCGATGCCCGAACCGCCATCGAGCAGCTCCCCGACGACGCTCACGACCTCGTGATCGGCGACGCGTTCGGTGGCGTCGCCGTGCCCTGGCACCTGGCCACCGTCGAGTTCACCGACGAGGTGGCACGCACCATGACCTCCGACGGGGTCTACACCATGAACATCGTCGACTACGGCCCACGCGACTTCCTCCGAGCGGAGCTCGCGACCCTCCAGGCGGTGTTCGACCACGTGGCGGTGATCGGCCGTGACGGTGCCTTCGACGACGACCCCGGCGACGCCGCCGGCAACGTGGTCGCGATCGCCTCCGACGCCTCGCTGCCGGTCGACGAGGTGGTGGCAGCCAACCGTGACCGGGGCCGCAACGACGTCGTGCTGCACGGCGAGGACCTGGACGGGTTCGTGCGCGACACCCGCGTCCTCACCGACGACCACGCACCCGTCGACCAGCTGCTGACGCCGCGCCCGACCGGCTGACGCCTCGCCCGACCGGCTGACACCGGGACCTGCCGGTTACCTGGGGGCCGGACCGCCCCCATCCCGCAGCGCTGAGGTTCGGGACCCGGGGCCCGACGGGGAGGGTCGGACGGCCCTAGGCGGACCCCCCGTGGGTCGGGCAGGCTCTGCTCGTGCACGGTGGAGACCCGGCCCGCCGCCCCTCCCCCCGTGACGGCGGGCTAGGGTCTCCATCTGCCGTTCGAGGAGCCGCTCATGGGAGCACCCCGCGAGCCGGTACGCCCGGACGAGGTCCCCGTGATCGACGTGATCGATCTGGACCTCGGCGGCGAGGTCGTCTTCATCACCGACCGAGACGGCCGGATCGTCGACGTCAACGACGCGTTCGTCCGTGTCACCGGCTATCCGCGTTCCGAAGCCATCGGCTCCACGCCGGCCTTGCTGTCGTCCGGCTACCAGGACAAGGCCTTCTACGAGCAGATGTGGTCCACCATCAACTCGGGCCACGTCTGGGAAGGCCAGATGGTCGACCGGCGCCGTGACGGCGCGCTGCGGACCCATCACACCACGATCACGCCGGTGCGGGATGGGTCGGGCGAGATCACCCACTTCGTCGCGATCGAACGCGACGTCACCGGCGAACTCGGTCGACAGGTCGCCGTCGGCTCGGCGGGCCTGTTGCACACCGATGCGATCGGCCGGTGCGTCTACGCCGATGGGCGGGCCGCATCGCTGCTGCACCGACCGCCCTCGCAGCTGCTCGGCTCCGGCCTGCTCGACGTGCTCGAACCCGACGACGCCGACGAGTTCCGTGAGGTCGTCACCATGGCGATCGACGAGGGGCGCGAGCATCGACTCGACCTGCGCAGCCGGGAGGGGGACTGGCTGCACGCGGAGATCGCCCCGCTGACGGTCTCGTCCGGTCAGCGGATCGGAGCGGTCTGCGCGATCGAGGACGTGAGCGAGCAGGTGTCGATCCACCGGGAACTGGCCCGCCGCGACGCGTTCCTGACCAGCGTGCTGGACGCCCTCGACGACTCGATCGCGATCGTCGCTGACGACGGCACCGTCCTCGCGGTCAACGCCGCCTGGCGGCTGGCGAGTTCGACCGCACCCGACGACCCGTTGCGCTCCGTTCGGGTCGGGGACGACCTCGATGCACGGTTGGAGGCAGCCGCTGCCGAGGGGGACGAGCGGGCCCAGGAGATCCGCACGCGGATGCGGCAGCAACGCGGTGGCCTGATCGAACCCGAGGTGCGCGACGACGACCCGCTCACGATGACGCCCCTTCGCTGGGACGAGGGCGGGCAGGTGTTGCGGCTCCCCGCGCGGTAGCGGACGGATCGCGACGGCTCACACGGCGGTCGTCGGCACGCCGGTCGATGCGCTGGACCGCGACGCCTCAGCCATCGCCGGCGGTGGCGATGTCCGGCCCGCCTCAGTCATCGCCGGCGGCGGTGACCTCCGGTCGCCCCAACAGCACGCGCGGCAGCAGTCGCCCGGCCGGCGACATGTCGTCCGGCGAGCGAGCCTCGGGTGGTGAGCGTTCCAGCGCCGCATCCAACCACGGCTCGGCACCATCGTCGGCGCCGATGTGGTTCAGGAACCGGAACACCGAGTAGCTCGCACCCGCCTCGACGTAGCCCCGTTGACGCTCGTTCAACCCGGCCAGGGCCGGGTCGTCCTCCGGCGGGAGCTCCACCCGGAAGCGCTCGTACAGGTCTTCGCGGACCGGTCCGGTCAGGAACTCAGCCTCGCCCGCTCGCACCTGCCGTTGGGTCCGAGGTGCCAGGTGCTCCACCCGGGGCCGGGCGTCGGTGTTGAGCTCCGCGTCTGCGAACAGTCCCGACTCGGTCACGTTGCCCACGTACATGCGCAGCAGCAGCGCCTCGAAGAACCGGTCCGGCAGGTCACGGTCCGGGTCGTCCGCCGCGAGCAGCTCCCGGCCGCGCTCCGCGGCGGTCCCCGGGTCGATCGGCTCCGGATCGTCCTCGCCGACCAGGGCGACGATCGACCGCGTCGAGTAGAGGTCACCCCGCCACAGCGTCACCTGGTCGAACACGTCGTCCATCGTGTTGGCGACCATCGCCAGTTCGCGCTCGGACACCTGGTACAGCGGCATCCACTGCACGTAGCGACCGCCGTCGTGCAGTCGGTCCCTCGCGGTCGCGTAGTGGTCGCGGGTGTAGAGGTTGCCGGTCCCCGCCTTCCACGGCGTGAACAGGTCGCTGACGATCAGGTCGTAGGTGTCGTCGCTGCGTGCCAGGCACGTCCGGCCGTCCTCCGCGTGGACCTCCGCCCTGGGATCGTCGTAGAGGCCGGCGATCCAGGGCTCGAAGTGGGTTTCCGAGAGCCGCACCACCTCGTCGACCAATTCGCAGGCCTGCACCCGCTCCACCGCATCGGAGGCCAGGCTCGCGCCGGCGGTGATGCCGGTGCCGACCCCCAGGAAGAACACCTCGCGGGGATCGGGGTGTGCGAGCAGCGGTAGCAGGCTCTGGTTGCGTTCCGCGTCCAGAGCCCGGGTGCCCCCGAGCGTGTAGTGGTTGTTGACCCGCAGGAACCGATCGCGGCCGTCGGCGATGACCGCGACGGTCGCCTGCGTCCCTTCGCGGACCTCCACCAGCGACTCGGAACCATCCGGGTCGAGGTGGACCGTCGTCAGGTCGGCCGGTACGAGCAGGAGGGCGATCACGGCGACCACGCAGGCTCCGGCCAACCCGGTCGTCGCCGTCGGGATCAACGCACGCCAGCCACGGGGGCGGGACTCGCGCTCCCGGACGCCGGCACGGGCCCGGACCAGGCGCGTGACCGCCATCCCCGCGACCATGGTCGGGTAGACCGCCGCCAACCACAGCAGGCTCCGCCAGGCGCCGACCAGTGGCAGCAGGACGAACCCCGCCAGCAGCGATCCGACGATCCCACCGGCGGTGTTGCCGGCGACCAGCCGCCCGATCGTGTCACCCGGCGCGCCTTCCCGCGACTGCAGCACCCGGAGCAGGTACGGCAGGACGGCGCCCAGCACGATGCCGGGCAACAGCATCACCACCGCAGCGGTCCCCGCGATCGACAGCACGTACGGCCCGAAGGCCAGATCGGCCCCGAGCAGACGGAGCCCGTCGGTGCGCGAGTGGAACAGCCACGGTGACGCCGTGGTCACCGCGCCGGATGCCAGCAGCAACCCGGCGACGATGAACTCCGGCGACGCGGAGCGCCACCGGTTGAGCAGGTTGGCGACGACCGAACCGAGCGCCAGCGCCAGCAGGAACGTCGACAGCACCAGGGCGTAGGTGTAGGCCGAGTTCTGCAGCACCTGCGCGAACAACCGGGTCCAGAGCACCTCGATCGCCAGCGTCGTCACCCCGGACGCGATCGCGATGGTCCAGATCAGCCAGCCGGGCAGCGCCAACGAGGTCGCCGGTGGGGGCGTGGGGGCAAGTGCGGGAGCGGGGGTGGGGGCGACGTCCTGGGTGGGGGCGACGTCCGCGGCGAGGGCGACGTCCGCGGCGGGGGCGGCCGCCCGGCTACCGGCCGTCGACGACGGTTCGGCGGCGAGAGCCTCGCGATGCGCCAACCGCAACGCGGCCAGCCCCACGGCCACATCGAGCCCGACCGCGAGGAGGTAGGTGCCGGGGAACCCGAGCACCAGTGGCAACCCGAAGCCGGCTGCCAGGGCACCGACGGCGGATCCGGACGTGTTGAGCGCGTAGAGCTTGCTGCCGGACGTCCCCAGCTGCCGCCGTTCACGGATCAGGTGCTGCCCCAGCAGCGGCAACGTGCCGCCCATCAGGAACGCGGGCGGGAACAGGACCAGCGTGGCGACCAGGGCCTTGCTCAGCACATCGAAGGCCGGCGCGCCCTCGACCAGCCGGAAGAGGGCCGGGTACAGCGCGACGTAGGCGTCGACCAGGATGAAGTAGCCGAGCGCGGTGGCGGCGACCCCCAGCTCGAGGATCCCGAACCACCGCAACGAACTCGACAGCTGCGACGCGCGACGCCCCCAGAACCACCCGCCGGCGGCGATGCCGGCGAAGAAGATCGCGATGGTCAGCGCCGCGGCCTGCGCCGTGCTCCCGAACAGCAGCCCCAGCTCCCGGACCCACAGCACCTGGTAGACGAGTGCTGCGAAGCCGGAGGTGAAGAACAGTGCGGCCAACACCCCGACGTGTCGGGCGGCCGGCCGCACGGGATCGGACGTCATAGGCTTCGTTCTCGGAGTGGTTCCTATCAGGACGGGAGCAGCCTACGGCGCAGTTCAGCGCCAGGCGAACCGCCTTCGTGGTGACCCCGCGGCACCTCGTGCTGAAGACGCCGCACCTCGTGCCGACGTACGCTCCCCGGGCGACGATCACGAGATCCGGTGGGGATGATGGACGGGACGAGCACGGGGACGACCGCCGGTGCCGCCGCCGAGCTCGCGCGTCTGGAGGAGCGCAAGCGTCGCGTCTACACCATCGCCAGCGGGGCCGGCATCGCGGTGATCGCGATCAGCTGGCTGGCACGCACCCCCGGAGACCTGATCCTGGAGGTCATCTACCCGCTGCTGGCGGTCGCGCTGGCCGCGTTCGTGCTCGCCATGCACCGACGGTGGCTGTCCTTGGAGGTGCTCGAGCACCTCGCCCTGGGGACGGTCGGGGTCGTGATCCTCGGGCGGCTCGCCTGGCACCTCCACCTCGCCGGCCCGATCGACGAGCACCTGCTGATCCTGACCGGGGCCCACTACTGGTCGGTCGGTGCCCTGATCGTCGCGGGGTTCGTCCTGCTCGATCGGCGCCATGGGCTGCGGGTCGGCATCAGCGTGCTGATCATGTCCGTGGTGCTGGTGGCGACCGGCGCGGGTCCCGAACTGGTCGGCCCGGATGCGTCCGAGGTGGCGTTGCTGTACCTGATCCGGGTGCACGGCTTCCTGGTCCTGCTCCTGGTGCTCGTGACGGCGGTGGCGACGCTGCGCGAACAGCTCCACCGTGAGCTGACCCGGTCGGAAGCGCTCCAGGAACTAGCTACGACCGATCCGCTGACCGGGCTGGCCAACCGGCGGGCGACGATGGACGCGCTCGAGCGTGAAGCGGAGAGCGCGCGCCGGTACGGCCATCCCGTGTCGGTCATCGCGGTCGACGTCGACCGCTTCAAGCGGATCAACGACGAGCACGGCCACCACGTCGGCGATCAGGTGCTCGAGGAGGTCGCCCGCCTGCTGGCCGCGGAAGCCCGCCAGGTGGACGTCGTGGCCCGCTGGGGCGGTGAGGAGTTCCTGATCGTCCTGCCGCAGACCCGGCGCGAGGAAGCGGCGCGGCTGGCCGAACGCACCCGGCGGGCACTGGCGACCGCCCGGCCCGGGGGCGTCGAGGTGACCGCGACGTTCGGGGTGGCCGAGCTCCACGAGGGCGAGAGCATCGACGAACTGCTGGTCCGCGCCGACCGCTTGCTCTACGGCGCGAAGCGCGACGGTCGGGATCAGGTCAGTACCGAGCCGCTCCCCGGGTAAGCGCCGTCATGCGGGTGGCCCGCTCCCGGGGGAGCGGGCCACCCGCATGACGCCGGCTCGGTCGCCGTCGACGCTGGGTCAGCCGCCAACGGTCGCTTCAGAGCGATCGTCTCTGACCTCCGACGATTCCCGGTCGGTCAGCGCGACCACCAGCATCGCGATCGACAGCACCGCGATGACGATCAGCACCCACGTGGGCAGGTAGTAGGTGAAGCGGGTCTCCACCCCCGAGAGCTGCACGATCGTCTCGTAGCCGGACGGGATCCCGGCGATATCGCCACCGATGGAGCTGGTGACCATCGACCAGTGGAAGCCCGCGAGCGCGACCAACCCGTAGAAGGCGCTGACGACCTTGCTCCGCCACAGGTTCTCGCCGAGCATCCAGCGGATGCCAAGGAAGATCAGGTAGGTCACCAGCATCAACGCCGCCGTCAGCAGCTTGTTGCGCATGACCGGGCTGTTGATCGCTGCCGACGGTGCCCAGATGGTGAACCCGGTGATGATCGCCGCGAGGGTCATCAGCGCACCGATGGACACCGCCCAGAGCGCAGCCTGGTCGGCCGCGATCGCCAGGGGCGACCGCGCATCGCGGTCACGCCACTGCAGGACGATGCGGACCACCACCGCCAGGAGCGCGAAGAAGAGGAGCCCGTTGAGCAGGCCGGTCGTGATGGCGTGGAATGCGGGAGGCATCAGGCGCCCTCCTCAGTCTCGTCGGTGCCAGCGGACGCGAGCGCCCGATCCGGCGGGTCGAGGTTGCGTCCGAGGCGGATCACCGCGATCGACGCGGCGACGATGAACAGGATCCACACCAGCCCGGTCCAGACCCACTGGGAGATGACCTCCGAGCGGAACTCCGACTCCAGCGCGTAGTAGGCCATGTCCTCGATGTCGTGGGCGACCGAGAACGGCGTCCCGCCCTGCATCGCACCGGCCCCGGCGTGGGCGTCGGAGTCCGTGAGGTAGTCGTAGGCGATGACACCGGGATAGAACAGGGTGGTGGTCACCGGTTCGATCGCGTCCCAGTCCGGTTGGTCGCCGTCGAACCGCTGCGCCTCGATCTCGGCGTCCCGGCCGAGCCCGAGGCGCAACGGCATGCCGATGAAGTGCCACCGGTTGCCGGTGAAGCCGGAGTGGACGGCCGGCGCCAGGTCGTAGCGGCCGAACTCCTCGAGCACCTTGTGCTCACCATCGGCGCCGGTGTCGAGCGCCCGTTGGAGTTCGACCTCCCAGCGGTCGTCGTTCGCGATGCCCTGGGCGAAGATCTCCCCTCGGGCTCCTTCCGGCTCGGACAGGAACCGCCGGGGGATGGCGTCACCCTCCTGCCAGTCGTGGTCCGGGTCGAACTCCACCGAGTTCTCGGGTGAGAGGAAGTAGTGGTCGTCCTGCGTGTACTCCAGGTCGAGCACCCGGTCCCAGTCCATCGCGTGCTGCCCCGTGGTGTCCGGGTCGAACATGAACTCGGGGGTCTCGGTCTCGTCGTCGAAGTTGGTGGAGTGGACCCCTTCTCCATCGGCGCTGATGCGGTGGTCGAGGACATACTGCGAGTCGCTGAACCCGATCGGGTTCGACCGGTGCCCGCGCCAGTGCCACAGATCGAGGAAGTAACCGGCCTGCTGGAGCTCAGCCAGCTCGTCGTCGCCACGTCGGGTCCGCCAGTCGGTGGGGTCTTCCATCGTCTCAGGCAGCATCTTGCGCAGGTCGTCGGTGCCTTCACCGAAGACGGCTTCGACCTCGTCCTCGTCCTGATCCTCGGGGCTCATGGCCCGTGTGAAGGTGAAGACGGTCATGAAACCGCCGTACTCCTCGAACCGGTCGACCGACCCGTCATCGAGGAGGAACGTGATCCGATCCTCGTCCATCGGCAGGCCGGACCCGTCCGGCTCGCCGCCGTAGCGGACCCACTCGCCCCCCTCGTACACGAGGAAGTCGTGGTTGATGCTCGGCGAATCGGTGTCCCAGCCGAACCGGAAGAAAATGTCATCGTCGTTGTAGGCGGCCTGGATGTCCAGGTCCAGGAAGAGGCCGTCAGCGTCCGGCTGGACGGTGCCGTACGGCCCTTCAGCACCATCGCGCACACCGGTCGAGGCGAACGCGAGCGAGATCACGGCGACGACCACCACCCCGGCGATGACCGCGATGAGCTTGCTACTTCGCCCCATGGCCTGACCTCCAACGTCCTCCATCGCGCCGGGCGGCACGAGGTTCATTCGGGAGTCTGTTCAGCCGGAGGACGCTTCGCTACCGGCGCTCGGCCCCTCTGGCCTCTCGGAGGACCCTAGGGGCAAGGGTCGTTCGACCTCAAGGGTTCCGCACCTGGTCCGGCCCGTCAGGTCGATCAGCCCTCACGGTGCTGGCGGCACCATGACGTCGAGCCTGCCGTCGGCGATGTGGACGACTCGGTCAGCGTGCGCGGCGATCCGTGGGTCGTGGGTGACGACCAGGCCGGCCCGTCCCCCGTCGTGGACGGCAGACGCGATCAGTTCGATCACTTGTTGCCCCCGATCGGCGTCGAGGTGGGCGGTCGGCTCGTCGGCCAGCAACACCGGTGGGTCGACGAGCAGGGCCCGTGCGATGGCCACTCGCTGGCGCTCCCCACCCGAGAGCGCTTCGGGCAGATGGTCCGCGCGGTCCGCCATCCCCAGCTGCTCGAGGAGCTCCCGGGAGCTTGTCCGAGCCACAGCCCGAGGCAGACCGGCGAATGCGCCCACCGTGGCGACGTTCTCCTCCGCGGTCAGGAACGGCACCAACCCGGCCGACTGGAACACGAACCCGATCCGGCGGGCCCGCAGCTCGGTGCGTCGCCGCTCGTCCAGCGTGCTGACGTCGACGTCCTCGATCCGCACGCGCCCGTCGGTCGGTGTGAGCAGCGCACCGAGCATGGACAGCAACGTGCTCTTCCCCGACCCGGACGGCCCGACCAGGGCGAGCAGTTCCCCTCCCCGGATCGTCAGGTCGGCATCGGCGACCGCGGTGACCGACGCATGACCGTCACCGAAGACCTTGGTGCAGCCCTCGGCGCGAACGATCGTCCTGGCCGGGCCATCGTCGAGGTAGTCGCTCACTCGGTGTCCTCCTGCATGACGGTCGCGGGGTCGAGCCGGACGACGCGACGCAGCGCGGCGGTCGCCCCGACCGCGCTCGCCGCCAGCAGCGCCACCGCGATCGTGGCCACGACGATAGGTCGCAGCGCCAAGGGCATCGCCTCCGGCACGACCTGTGCCAGGGCAAACGTCGCGAGCGTGCCGCCGGTGGTGGCGACAGCCCAGAGCGCGACGACCTGGGTCAGGAGCATCACGACCAGCATCCGCGGGGGTGCACCGATCGCACGCAAGGTCGAGAGCACCGGCCGACGCTCCGCGACGAGGAGCGCGAACAACAGCCCCATCACCATGCCGACCACCGCGACGGCGAGCGCCACGATCACCGAGAAGGTGGAACGCTGGACGTCGACACCGGGGATCGCATCGAGAGCCGCCGTCATGGGGACCACGTCCACGTCGATGCCCTCGACCGCGTCGTCGCTGTCCATCCGGTCGATGATGTCCTGATCCAGGTCCGCGAGCTCGGCTTCGATCGTCGCCGCGACCTGCTCGCGGTCCGCCCCCGGAGAGAGCCGCACCACGATGGCTCCGACGAGCGTTTCGGACCACCCGGCTTCGGGGAACGCGCTGGCACGCACCCGCGACCAGAGGTCGTGTGGGACCCAGACGGTCGGCTGCTGGAGGAACCGGGTGTCCTCGACGAACCCGACGATCTCCACGTCGCGGTCACCGGCGAGCGTGACCGTGTCGCCCAAGGCGATCCCGCGGTCGCGCAGGTGCACGTCGGCCGCGGCGATACCCGGTTCCCCGTCCAGCGGCACCCTTCCCTCGACGACGTTGGTCGGCTCGGCCGGGGTCCGCGCGGTGTAGCCGACGACGGTGACCCGTTCGCGGCCTGACTCACTGCTCAGGCTCGAGGGAAGGAGCCCGACGGTGCCGGTCCGCTGGACCCCGTCGACGAACGCCAGCGACCCGCCGAGCGGCGCGGGCACCCGACTCCGGAGAAGCTGGAGCCGCGCCTCCTCGTTGAACACCACCAGATCCGCGTCGAGGGAGCGCAGCACGCCGGTGCTGTCGCGCTCCAGGGCGTCCGCCAGACCAGCCAACGTCAGCGTGAGCGTGACCAGCACCGTCAGCGCAGCGGTCGAGGACCACAGACGTCCGAGCGTGCGCCGCAGCTCCGCGAGCCCGAGGTCGACCCCGGAGCGGATCACCGGCGCCCGCCCAGCGCCTCGGCCGGGTCCAGGGAGCGCAGTCGCCGCACGGCGACCGACACCGACAGCACCGCGACGACCGTGGTCACGACGCTGACGACCGCCCAGAGGCCAGCGGACAGGCTCAGCGGCACCCGTGCTGGCAGGAGCATGGCGGCGATACCGATCACGCCACCGGCCAGGGCGTTGCTCGCCGCCATGACCACGATGGCCTGGGTCAGCATCGCCGACGCCAAGGTCCGAGGTGGAGCGCCGACCGCCCGCAACGCCTCCAACGAGCGACGTCGTCCCGCGAGGCTGACGAGGAAGAACAGCCCGACGACGGCGCTGACGGCCACCAGCGCAACGATCGTGGCGGTCGCGAAGCTCGCCCGCACCCCGGCGATACCGGGGAGGCCCGCCGCGAGGACCGCCGGCGCGTCGGCGGCCAGGGGCGCGTCGGTCGCCGCGATCCGCGCCGCGAGCTCGTCGACGTCCGCGCCGGACGAGGCCTGCACCCCGATGAGGGTCGGCTCCACCTCGTCAGCATCGGGGTAGGTCGCATCGAGCGTGGCCTCCCACTGCTCGTAGGTCACCACCACGGTCGGGATGCTCGCGAACCGTCGTTCCTCGGTGAGGCCGACGATCTCGAGTTCGTCACCGGTGTCGGCGATGCGAAAGGTGCTGCCGATCGTCAGACCGAGATGCGCGTCGGCGAGGTCGATGACCGCTTCGCCAGCAGCCTGTGGTGCCCGGCCATCGACCACGTCCGGGGCTCCCGGGCCGTCCGGACCGGCCCCCCACAGCGACACGTCGTACAGTTCGCCATCGATCCGACCACCGACGCGCGCCTCCCCGATCGGTCGGGCGTCGTCGACGCCGTCGAGGGCCGCGACGGTCGCGACGTGATCGAGGTCGATGCGGCTGGCCTGGATCGCACCTTCCGCACCGTCCGCCAGGACCAGCAGGTCCGCGGAGTTGTTGGCGACCGCATCGTTGAGGTCACCCACATGGTCGGTACCGATGCCGCTGAACGCGAGGACGAGCGCCGACAGCAGCGTCACCGCGAGCCCGAGCGGGACGAAGCGGCCCGGCCGTCGGCGCAGTTCACGCAGACCGAGGATCACGGCAGGCTCCAGGGTCGTGGTCGGGGTTGATGGCACATCGGTCGGCTCGTGACGGACACCCCGTCGATCCGGATCCCCGTCCCGAGCGGCGACAGCCTTGCACGCCGACCGCCGAGGGGATGCATCCGTAGGTCCCGTCCCCGCGGGGCTCCCGGCACCTCGTGGGGGGCTGAACGACCCCCCAACCTCGGGCGGGTCGGACGTGGTCATCTTCGGAGCGGCCGGACGTCCCCGGCCGGACGCACAGCGGCTACCCCGCCTCGTCGAGCGCACATCGCTCACACTCGGCAGGTCAACGGCCGATGAGACGGTGACGGCTCCAGCGAGGGCGGAACGGTTCGCCGACGGTGGACGTTCCTACCACCGACGTTCCCACCGCAGCCGTCCGAGCCGACGGATGCGGACACCTGCCAGCCACACGGCGACCGGGCCCGAACCAGGGTGGACACGAGGAGGAAGCACCGTGGAGAGCCCTGACAGCTACGAGGCGCCGGCGTACGTGCCGGAGGCGTTCCAGGACGAGCACCTCGACGAAGCGCGTCGCACCGTCGCCAACAGCCGCGGGCTACGTGCCGCCGCACGACGCTTCGCGTCGTCGAGTACCGCTGACGACCCGTCGGTGGTCGTGGTCCATCGCTGGATCCCGTACGTCTACGGCGCGCACGCGGTGGCCGCCCTGCTCGCGCTCACCTTCGCGGTGGCCACCGCCACGTTCGGGGTCGGAGCGTTCATGGTGGTCACCATCGGCGTCTCCGCGGTCGTCACGCGAGCCCTGCTGCGCACGCTGGTACGGCAGCATCTCGCCTCCGCCGACCACGACACACCGAGCCCTCCCGCCTGAACCCTGCGCGCACCCGACCTACCGCCCGCGGTCGGGAAGGTACGTCGACCTCGATGCGTTCAGGTAGGCGACGCTCCGACTCCCCTTCTGATCACATCGAGGTGACATGGCCACGGTCGACCTGACCGAGCAGACGTTCGAATCCGCCATCAACGACAACGACATCGTACTGGTCGACTTCTGGGCCGAGTGGTGCGGTCCATGCAAGATGTTCGGCCCCATCTACGAGGAGGCCTCCGAACAGCACGACGACGTGGTGTTCGCCAAGGTCGACACCGAAGCCCACCAGCAGCTCGCCGCCTCCTTCGGTATCCGGTCGATCCCGACGTTGATGGCCTTCCGCGAGAACGTGCTGATCTTCAACCAGGCCGGGGCCCTGCCCGCGGCATCGCTCGAAGACCTGATCGAGCAGATCAAGCAGCTGGACATGGACGACGTCCGCGCGCAGCTCGAGCAGCAGGCCGGCTGAGGCCGGTTCCCGGCACGCAAGGGACGTACCACACCGAGGCCGCCACGGCCCCGCTGTGGCGCGAACGTTCACACGAGGGGACCCGCTGCGGCGGGTCCCCTCGTGTCCACCTCGTGGTATCTGCCCGGCCGACCGGACCTCTGAACGGGCCCTACGGTGACGTCAGCTGGGGTATCTGGTCCTGCCGATGGTCCCCCACCTTCGGTGACGACCGACCTTCGACCCGGTGCTGCTCGGCCCTGCCGCACGGTGGCTGGACCGGCGATGGTTGCCCACGCGAACCCGGTCGCCGACACCGGCCGGTCAACGAACCGCAGAGAGGCTCCGCACATGGACTTCCGGAAGCTCGCATCGCTCGCCTCGCTCATCCTCGGCATCCTGCTGGTGGTCGCCAGCATCGGCACGTGGGTGATGGTGAGCTCGACCCTGTCGGACCAGCGCATCGAGACCCCCGACGACGCGGTGTGTCTGCCGGACACTACCGTCAACGGGCCGTTCAGCGCCTTCTGCCAGGCACGCACGATCGACCGCAACGTGCTGGAGATCACCGACGGTCAGACCTACGCGGAGCTCGACCGCGAGGATGAGCGGCGCGCGACCGCGCAGAACGCGTCCTTCCTCCAGGCGTCGCTGTTCACCTCCGTGCTGGCGTTCGGGGTCTCGGCGATGGCCTTCGGGATGGGCGTGCTGTTCATCCTGATCGGTCTCGGCATCCGCGACGTCAAGGAACGGACGGACTCGCTGCTGTCCGGCTGACCACGACGTCCGCTGTCGGTGATCGGGCTGTGCCACCGCCGGTGGCACCGCCCGATCACGTTCGTAGCCACCGGTCGCCCGGCACGCGCTACGGCCCGGTCGACTCGATGCGATGGTCGGCCTCCCGGCGACCGTCGGTCGCCCCACGGAGCTCGCCCGCGTCGTAGTCCACCTCGAGGGCCTGGACGGAACCGAAGTACAGCCGTCCCGGCGGCTCGGTGACCTCCGCCCAGCCGCGTGCCAACAGGTCGTCGCGCAGTCCGAGGTAGCCGGACTCCACATCGACGCTCGTACCCTCCACGTGGAAGCGGGGCGCAGCGACCGTCTCCTCGAGGGACTCACCATGGAGGGCCCATCGAGCGATCGTCGCGGCGAGGACGTTCGGGATCCGGGCCCCACCCGGTGAGCCGAGCCCGAGCACCGGCCGTCCCTCGGCGTCGGCGACGATCACCGGCAGGCTCCAGGTGACCGGCCGGCGGCCCGGCGCGGGCTGGTTGACCTCGCCCTGGCCCAGATCGAACCGCCGCAGGTGATCGTTGAGGAAGAAGCCGAGCGCGTAGCCGCGTGAGCCCCAGAAGTTGGTGATCGTGTTGGTCATCGACACCATCGTGCCCTCGGCGTCGACGACCGTGATGTGGGTGGTGTTGGGATCACCCTCCTCGGGTGGTGCGCTGAGGTCCACCGGCGGCAGCGCGTCGAGCGCGAGGCCGTAGGCGTCGGCGACCTCGGCGTTGCGAGCGGGGTCGGTGAGGTCGCCGACGGGTACGTCGACGACCTCCGGATCACCGAGCTGCCACTCCTGATGGTGGAGCGCGATCCGCCACGAGGCGCCGAGCGCGTGCACGAAGTCGCCGGTCCCGGGGTCGAGCTCGTCCAACCCCAGCGTCTCCGCGAGCTGCAGCTGCTGGATGAGGCTGGTCCCCGGCAACGGGGGTGCAGCACCGATCACCTCGACGTCGCCGACGGTTCCCGACGGCGGCGTCGCCGAGCGCACCTCGTAGGCGGCCAGCGACGCGGGATCCAACCCGTCGACCGACGCCGCCAGCTCCTCGGCCAGCGGCCCGTCGTAGAACGCGTCCGCGCCGTCGTGGGCGAGGGTCCGCAGGGTGTCGGCGAGCTCCTCCTGCACCATCGTCTCACCAGCGGTCAGTGCAGCACCGCCCGGGTAGAGGTGGTCGAGCTGCCCGGTCGGGAGGGAGCCGGCGTCCGCGGCCAGCCGCTCGGCGACCAGTTCGGAGACGGTCGCTCCCTCGGCGAGCTCGATGCTGGGAGCCAGGAGCTCGTCGAACCCGAGCACACCGTGCTGCTCGCGTAGCTGCTCCATGCCCGCCACGAAGCCCGGCACCCCGGTGTTGCTCGCGGGGATGCCACCGTCCGGCACGACGTCGCGGTAGTCGTAAGCCCGTGGCTCCTCTCCCGGTTCGAGGACCAGCGCGGCGCCCCCGCCACCGAGACCGGAGGTGAACGGCTCGACCACCCCGGAGGCCATCGCTGCGGCCACCGCCGCGTCGGCGGTGGTCCCACCCTGCTCGAGGACGACCATCCCGGCGTCGACCGCGTCCGGGTGCCCGGCGCTGACCCCGTACGCCTCCGGCGGGTCCACGGTCGGCTCGTCCGGCTCGTCCGGCTCCACGGGCGGCTCGCCGAGGTCGTCCGGATCGTCGTCGGGGGCTGGCTCCGGCTCCACCTCGACGTCGGGGGCGTCGACGGGTGACTCCGGCGGCGCGACCTGCTCCTGGGCGCCATCGCAGGCGACCACCAGCAGGGCCGCGACCACCGCCACGACGACGCACGACCGGCATCGGCGACGGCGTCGGGAGCTCATGGTGGAACCTCGGGTCGACATCCGGATCATGGTCGCGCTGACGGTCCCCCCGCGACCAGGGCGTCCCTCGGTGGGTCGGACGGGGCGACCATGCTCAACCGCGGCGCCACGGCAGGTACAGGACGGCTTCCAACGGCCCCCGCGGGAACCCCCGTCGCCACAGCGTGGCGAACACCACGCTGGCGAGGGCGAAGCCGCCGAGGAGCACGAGCGCGGGCAGGACCTCGTCCGCGGTCAGCGCCGCCGGAGCCGCATGCAAGGCCAGGAGGTGGCCGACGTACACCGTCAAGGCGAGCTGCCCGGCGAGGACGAGCGGCCGGGTCCCTCGCGGGAGCGCCTCCGCGACGAACAACGCGGCCCCGAGCACCGCAGCGGCGCTGGCGGTGGAGCCGATCACCCACAGGGGCATCTGGCTGTGTGGCGTGTCGACGACGAGGTGGTCCCACCCGGTCGGGTCGTCGGTGACCCCGAGAACCTCCTGCAGGAGCCGGCTGAGCGTGAACGCGGCGACGGCCACGGCCGTACCCCAGACCAGCAGGTGACGGCGGACCGCCCGCGACCGGAGGTCACGACGGCCGACCCATATGCCGAGCAGGAACGGCGCGAGCCAGGTGATCAACGGGTACGGACCGGAGAGCACGAGCCGATGCAGGACGTCCACGAAGCTGTCCGAGAGACCCGCCGATGCCCGCGCGAACCGGTCGGGGTCCTCGAGCCGACCCCAGAGGAACCCGATGCTGCCCAGTGGCAGCGCGACGGCGGCGAGGCCGAGCAACCCCGGATCAGGCAGAGCCAGCAGCAGGATCGCGACGACGAACAGCACCGCGTAGTCCTGCAGGATGACGGCAGCGCCGTGATCCAGCTCCTGCAGCGCGAGGCCGAGCGGCAGCAGCAGCACGGCGCGCCACACCAGCTTGCTCCGCGCTTGCATCGGGGAGGTACGCGTCGACGCGGCCAGCAGGGACACGCCCACGCCGGCGACCAGGACGAACAGCAGCGAGGCCCGTCCGTGGGGCAGGCGGTAGAAGGCACCGAGCAGCCCATCGGCGTCCGTCGGGCCGACGTGGACGGCGAACATCCCGAAGATCGCCAGGCACCGCGCGAGGTCGATCCCGGTGATCCGCCCCGGCATCACGTCCGCGACACGGTCAGCCGACGAGGTGGTGGGGTCGGATCGCGACCTCGTCTCCCTGACGCGTGCGGCGTCGGATCCTGGATCGTCGTCCTCGAACGAGCGCATGGAGACCCCGCACCGCCGTGCACCAGCTGGCCACCGGAGCTCGGGACGCGACCGGTAGGTCGGTGCCGGTGCGTCACCGGACCATCCACAGGATGCCGGGAGGCCTCGGTGCGCGGACCTGTCCGCGCGGACGGCTCGTCCCCACCCGAGGCCCTCAGATCCTCCGGCCGGCGCGGGACCCGGGCAGGAGCATCAGGACCAGGGAGCGTTCGCCGGGAGGTCGTCGAGCATCGCGCGGGCGACGACCATGTCGTGGACCTCATCCGGGCCGTCGTAGAGCCGAGCGCTCCGTGCGTCGCGGTACATGCGTTCGAGCGGCAGGTCGCTGCTGAGCCCCGCCGCGCCATGGATCTGGATCGCACGGTCGACGACGTCCTGCAGCATCCGTGCGACGAACGCCTTGACCAAGGACGTCTGCACCCGCGCGTCCCCGCCGTCATCCATGATCCGGGCCGTGTCCAGCGTCATGACACGGGACGCGTGGATCTCCGCCGCGGACGCGGCCACGGACCGTTGGATCTCCCCCTTGTCCCGCAACAGCGACCCGTGGCTGTGGCGGAGGTTCGCCCAGGAGCACATCAGTTCGAACGCTCGCTCCGCCTGCCCCAACCACCGCATGCACTCCAGGACCCGACCGGGCTGCAGCCGCGACTGCGCGATGCGGAACCCCTCACCCGGTTGGCCGAGCAGCTGCGACTCGGACACGGCGACGTCGTCGAGCCGGATCTCGCCGTAGGGACTCGACCGATCCCCCATCACCGACAGCAGCCGTTCGACCCGGTAGCCGGGCGTGTCCGTCGGCACGAGGAAGGCGGAGAACTGGCGGTGCAGGTCAGCGACCGGGTCGGTCTTGGCGAGCACGATCGCGACCGAGGACCGGTCCGCCCATGAGGTGAACCACTTGTGGCCCTGGATCCGCCAGCCGTCGCCGTCTGGGACCGCGACACTGCGCATCAGCTTGGGGTCGGAGCCAGCGACCTCCGGTTCGGTCATCGCCAGGCTCAGGAAGATGTCACCGGCGACCAGTGGCCCGAGCCACCGCTCCCGCTGCTCCTCCGTCGCGAACCGCTGCAGCGTCAGGGCATCCTGGAGGCTGTGGGCTCCCATCGCGACGGCAGCGGGACGGGAGCGTCCGATGACCTCGTTGATGTACACCGAGCCCATGAAGGACAGGCCTCCACCGCCGAGGGACTCGGGATGCCCGACCGCCCAGAGCCCCTGCTCCTTCGCCCGGTCCATCCGCGCCTGCAGCATCGGCGCCTGGTCACGATCCAACACCTCGTCCTCGACCGGCACGACCTCCTCATCGACGAACCGTCGCACGCTGTCGCGTAGCTGCCGGATCTCCTCCGTCAGGCCGAAGCCGTCCATGCCCACACCTTCCGACGGTTGGTGCTCACTCGGTCGGGGTCGCCACTGGCCGATCCGACCATCTGCCTGTCGCCTCCTCCCGGTGTGCCGTACCGGCGTCGCATCCGGTAGAGGCGCAGGTCGATCCGCGCCGTGACCAGCGGACCCCACGTTGGGCACCCACGGTGAGGCGGGCGCGCCAGGGCCGTTGGTCCCATGGCCTCGGGCCCCCCGGCCGTAGCGTGCGACCGGCCGGGGCAAGCAGGTTGGGCGCCGTCCCCGCCCGACGACCGTGGCGGGCCCACCACATCGGGCCACCGGGCCGATGCACCCCCGACGGTGGGATCGGAGGTTGCGGTGTCCAGCGAGGTGCGTGCGTTCCAGCCGGTCTCCGGCCCGATGGACCTGCTCCATGAGTTGTTCATCGCCGAGCCCCGCTGGTTACCTGACGCGGAGCGGCTGGACGGCCGCCGTTGGTCGATGAACCTCCATGGGGGTGGCTTCACCCGATCCGTCACGGCGCACCTTGGGCAGCCGTGGTCCGCGAAGACCACCGTGTGGCGATCGCTGTCCTGGGATCCGGCACGCAAGGACGGCGCACGATCCGGCCGGTTCGTCGAGCGCATGCTCCCCACCTTCGACGGCGAACTCGGGCTCCACCTGGCCGACCCGATGGCATCGCTGGTGCTCGATGGGCGCTACCAGCCGCCGGGGGGAGAGTTCGGCGCCACCCTCGACGAGTTCGCGCTGCACCGGTTCGCGCAGAACACCGTGCAGCGGCTCCTCGCCGACATCGCCGTCGCGCTCCACGAGCAGGTCGCGGCTGAGCGTCCGATCGTCGACGGCGGGTCACCGGACGAGAACGCCCCCGAACAGCCGTGACCTTCGCGGTGCGTCGCGACCGAGCCATCCCCTGTCAGGCCGGGTCTGGCCGATCCGATGGCGCCGACGCCGACGGGTCCCGATGGCGTCCGCCGCCTTGCCCCGATCCCGCGACCGCGTCCTCCAGTACCGACCAGAACCGCCGCGATCCACGTGAAGGAACGGTCGTGAGGACCCCGTCGCGCACCAGTCCGTCGGTCCAGTCGTTCACCATGCGCTGGTGGAACACGAACTCCTCCAGCTGACCGCGTTCCGGCAGCACCAGACCGGCCTGCCGCTGCTGAGGTAGCTGATCGATGGCCGCGAGCAGCAGCTGCAACGTCCGTAGCACCGATGCCGGCGCGGTCGACGCCGCCGGGAGGCCGCCTTGCTCCTTGCGCTCAGCGATCTCGGCCCGGAGCGCTCGCATGCCGTCCGCCCACGCCCGGGCATCAGCAGGCCACACGGTCAGGGTCCCCGCACCGGTCCGCTCGTCTCCATCGACGAACACCGAGTAGCGCCCTCGTCCACGACGCTTGGCGACGTACAGGGCCTGATCCGCTTCCCGGCGCAACTGCGCGGCGGTGGCGGACGGTTCCGCCGAGACGGCGATCCCGACGCTGGC
>SKNP01000164.1 GCA_007120485.1 Nitriliruptoraceae bacterium | reverse complement strand
CGCCGACGGAGGGCGTCGTGACCGAGGGATCACCGGACACCGACCACGTGGACGGGCCGATCGTCCCGACCGGCGATGGGCCGGTCGCCTACCTCGGCCCCGCGGGCACGTTCACCGAGACCGCGGCCCGCATGATCACCGGCATCGACGACGAGCAGGAACTCCTGCCGCTCGGGGACATCTCCGAGGTGTTGCGTGCGGTCGACGACGACCGCGCGACCCGCGGGGTGGTCCCGATCGAGAACACCCTCGAAGGGTCGGTCACCGCCACGCTGGACGCGCTCGCGTTCGACACCGAGCTGCTGATCCATGGAGAGCTCGAGCTCCCCGTCAAGCTGGTCGCCGCGGGCCTGGAAGGGGTCGAGCTGGACGCGGTCGAGCAGGTCCACTCGCACCCGGTCGCGCTGGCGTCCTGCCGACGTTGGCTCGCCACCACCGTTCCGGAGGCGGAACGGGTCGGTGCCGCTTCGACGGCTCGGGCGGCCGAGACCGTGGCCGGGCTCGACACCCGCCATCTCGCCATCGTCAACCCGCTCGCGGCGGAGCGCTACGGGCTCGAGATCGTCGCCCGCAGCATCAGCGACCGGGCGGTCAACACCACCCGGTTCGTGATCCTCGGGCGCCACCTGCCGCAGCCGACCGGCTGGGACAAGACCTCGATCGTGGTCTTCATCGAGGCCAACCGGCCGGGCGCGCTGCTGAAGCTGCTCGAGATCTTCGCGGAGCGCGACCTGAACCTCACCAAGATCGAGTCGCGGCCCACCAAGGCCGAACTCGGGGAGTACTGCTTCTTCCTGGACGTCGAGGGCCACCTCGCGGACGAGCGCGTCGGGGACGCGTTGGCCGCGGTCAAGCGGACCCACCGCGACGTCAAGGTGCTGGGTTCCTACCGCCGTTCCGGAGCGCGGCGCCCCGACGAGGCTGCCCGCATCCAGTCGGATGACGCGGCCTACCGCGACGCGGCGGACTGGCTGGCTGCCTGGCGGCAACGGGTAGGTGCGGCGAACGGCGCCTGATCGCCGCGCCGCTGGGTTAGCCTCGTACCCCATGATCGATCCACGCCTGCTCCGAGACGACCCCGACGCCACCGCGGCAGCGCTCGCCCGCCGTGGCGTCGACCGTGGCGCGCTCGAGGAGCTCCTCGACCTCGACGAGCAGCGTCGCCAGACGATCGCCGAACTCGACCGGGCACGCGCTGACCAGGGCGAGGCCTCCAAAGCCATCGGTCGGGCCTCCGCGGAGGAACGGCCCGCGCTGATCGAGGCGGCCCAGCAGCTCAAGGACCGCGTCGCCGCCGCCGAACAGGCCCGGGATGCGGCCGCCGTGGCCCACGAGGCGGCGTTCGCCCGCGTCCCGAACCTGCCGCACCCCGATGCCCCCGACGGCCAGGAGGGCGACGGCGAGGTGCTGCGGACCTTCGGCCGTCTGCCTGAGCTCGACGGGGAGCCGCGCGACCACGTGGAGCTCCTGGAAGCGGGCGGAGCGCTGGATCTGGAACGTGCCGCGAAGGTCTCCGGGTCGCGCTTCGCCTACCTGAAGGCCGAGGGGGCGCTGCTCGAGTTCGCGCTGGTGCGGTACGCGATCGACGTCGCCGGCCGGCACGGGCACGTACCGGTGATCCCGCCGGTGCTGGTCCGCGAGGAAGCGATGTACGGGACCGGGTTCCTCCCCACCGACGAACAGCAGCTGTTCCGGACCCGCGACGATGATCTCTACCTCATCGGGACCTCGGAGGTGCCGCTGGCCGGCATGCACCTCGACGAGGTCCTCGACCCGGACGAGCTCCCGCTTCGCTACGCCGGCTACTCGCCGTGCTTCCGCCGTGAGGCGGGGGCGCACGGCAAGGACACCCGCGGGATCCTGCGCGTCCACCAGTTCGAGAAGGTCGAGCTGTTCTCGTTCGTCCACCCGGACGGCTCGGACGCGGAGCACGAACGGATCCTGGCGATCGAGGAGGAGATCTTCACCGGGTTGGAGATCCACGCGCAGATCGTCGACATCCCGGTGGGTGACCTCGGGGCGTCCGCGGCACGGAAGTACGACATCGAGGCGTGGTTGCCGGGTCAGCAGGCCTACCGCGAGGTGACCTCCTGCTCGAACACCACCGACTACCAGGCGCGGCGGTTGCGGACGCGCATCCGGGTCGATGACGGGGACAACCTCCTCGTGCACACGCTCAACGGCACGGCCCTGGCCGTCCAGCGGGCGATCATCGCCCTGGTCGAGCAGCATCAGCGTGCGGATGGCAGCGTGGTGGTCCCAGCTGCCCTGGTGCCCTACCTCGGACACGAGGTGCTGTTCGGCTGACCGGGGCGTGGTCACACCACGCCGCTAGCCTGCGGGTCGACCGCGGTCGATGCGGTCGAGGAGGGTTGGCCGAGCGGACGAAGGCAGCGGTCTTGAAAACCGCCGGGCGCCTCGCGCGTCCCGTGGGTTCGAATCCCACACCCTCCGCTCGACACGAGCTGGTCGCGGTTGGCGCGGTCGGTCGCGCATCCGTCGACTGTGGTCATGGTGGGGTGCTGGGCGACGGCCGGCTCGGGTTCGTCGGTGGAGTCTGGGGACGGTGGTGACGAGGTCGGCTGGGCACGGCGCGTCGGCGGTCGCCCGGCTGTCGGTCGGGGCGGTGCCGACGGTCGGTGCGACGCGGCGGCTCCAACCGTTGCTGCTTGCCGGTTCGGCGTTCGCCGTGCTCCCGTTGGTCGCCTCGGAGGGCCGGCACGCCTGGGCCACGGTCCTGATCGCCGTGGTCGCGCCGGTGGCGGCGGCGACGTGGTGGCTCATCCGGACCGATCGGGTCGCCGAGCCGGTCGCGCGGTGGTTGCCGCTGGGGTGCACGCTCGTCGCCTTCGCCGGCCTGGCGCTGGTGTTCGGGACCGTCGGCTCGCCGCGAGCCCTCTCCGTCATCCCCTTGGTGGTCGCGTTCAGCGCCGCGCTCTCGACGACGCCGGGGTTCGCGCTGCGGTGGATCTTCCAGATCGCCCTGCTGGCGCTGGTCGCTGTGGCGCTGTGGGACGCTGGCAGCGGCCCGGCTGAGGCCGCCTTCGTGACGCTGCTGATCATGACGGTGATCGCGGTCGCGGAGGTGTTCACCCGCGAACTGCGTCGGACCCGTACCGCGGAATCGGAGGCCCGCCACGCTGCGGAGCGACGAGCCGAGCTGCTCTGGACCGCGCGTCGCATCCCGGGTCAGAGCGTCCAGGCAGCCGCTGAAGCCGTCACGCGCACCTTGCGAGAGCTGGCCTTCGACGCTGCCGGCGTGGCGAGGGTGGGTCCTGACGGGCTCGTCGGCGTCTATCTGGAAGGCATCCCCGCGGCGGCGCGACCGATGCCGTCCGGGACCGGCGTGTCCTGGGAGGCGATCGAGCGGGACGAGACGATCGTGCTCGAGGACTACCAGCGATCCGAGAACCGGATGGCGGAACGGCCGACGATCCGCTCGACCGTGGTCACGCCGATCCGCGTCGACGGCGCCCCGGTCGGCACGGTGATGTGCGCCCGCAGGATCGCGGCACCCCCCAACGCCGCGGAGGTCGAGATCGCCGAGGTGCTGGCCGACCACTTGAGCGGGGTGTTCGCCGCGGAGGAACGGCAGGACCGGCAGCGCGAACTGCTGGACCGGGTCGAGGAACTCGACCGGATGCGTACCAGCCTGGTCTCGGCCGTCTCGGCCGAGCTTCGCGATCCGCTCACGATCGTGCGGGGGATCGCCAGCATCCTGCGGGTCCACGGCGATCGCTTGGCGCCCGCGGAGCGTCGGGCGTTCCTCGAGCGGCTCGGAGCCCAGACCCAGGACCTGCGGCGCGTGGTCGACGCGATCCTCGACTTCTCGCGACTCCAGTCCCGACGGGACCAAGCGTCGACGACCACGGTGGTCGTCGCCGACCTGCTGAGGTTGCTCCGCGACGACCACCAGGTCGACGTCGCACCGCCGGTCGACCGGATGCCACGGAGCTGGCAGGTCGAGGTCGACCCGGGGCTGCTGCGGTTCGGGCTGCAACTGCTGGCCGAACCCCGACTCACACCGACCGGTGACGTCCAGCCCGTGCACCTCGACGTCGTCGCGGTCGACGAGGGCGTCGAGCTGGTGCGCCGCTCCGATCGGAGTCCAACGATCTCGAAACTGACCCTGTCGCTCGCGGCGCAGGTCCTGAGCGCGGCGGGTGCTTCGGTGTCCGACGAGGACGACCCGCGGGTCCGGCTTCCGACGCACGCACCACCCCGTACCGACGATGAACCGGCCCGTGCTCACGGGGAGCTCGGCTGATGGGGCTCGTGCTGCCGCGTTGGGGCGGGGGGGAGGTTGACCGTCGGGCCGCACCCCTGATCCCTCCACCTGCCGTCCGCGTCGCGATCGTCGTGCCGATCATCGCCGCGTTGGCGTACGCCTGGACCCAGGGGCCCGTCACCGACCGGTCGCTCTTCGCCGCGTTGGCGGCGATCATCGCCGTGGCGGCGGCCGTGCCCGTGGTCCGTCCCTGGCTGCCGGTCGGTAGGGATCCCGATACCACCCTTCGGTTCGACGTCCTGGCGCAGGCGCTCTCGGTCGTCGCCGGCACGGCGGCCGGCTCCGCCTTGCTGGTGTCCGCGATCGAGGTCGACGTCGAGCCGTTCGCTGCCCTGTTCGCGTTGGTCCTCGTGGTGGGTGCGTATACCTTCCCGAGACCGCTTCGGTCCTTCCTGCTGGGGTGGACCGTCGCCGCGTGGCTGGCCACGATGTGGCTCGGCGGTGTGGACGAGCTCACGACCCTCACGCTGCACCTCGGCGGCGCGGTGCTGACCATCGCCGCCACGACGCGCAGCTCGACCGTGCTGTCCCGATCCCTGGCCGCCGAGGAACGTTCACGCCGGGTCGCGGAGCAGCATGCGCGACTGCTGAGTTCGGTGGCTCGGACCAACACCCTCGACCCGGATCAGGTCCTGCGTGCGATCGTCGACGGGTTGCTGCAGGTGGGGTTCGCCAGCGCGGCGGTCCGTGAGCTCGACCACGAGCGGCGGGTCGCGCGGCTGGTCGAAGGGGCAGCCCGGTTCGATCTCGAGCTCGCTGAGGAGCTCGGGTTCGACGACGGCGACTTCGGCAGGGTGGCGCGAAGCGGTGAACCCGCCCTGTTGCGATCCGCGAGCACCGACCCACGCAACCACCTGGGCCTACCCCTCCAGGACCTACTCACCCTGCCACTGATCGATCATGGCGTCGTCCGGGCGACGGTCACCGCCGGGACGGCGGATGATCCCGTCACCGAGGAGATGCTGGATGCGGCGAGGTTCCTCGCCGAGCAGGCCAGCGATGCGCTCGCCCGGGCTCGCGCCTACCGGGAGGACCACCGCACGGTCGAGGAGCTCCAGCGGCTCGACGTGCGCACCCAGGACTTCATCTCGAGCGCTTCGCACGAGCTCCGGACGCCGTTGACCGTCGTGCAGGGCCTCGGGCAGACGCTGCTGAGCCGCTGGCACGACCTCGACGGGGACCGCCGTCGCGACCTGCTCGACCGGATCGAGTCCAACGCGGAACGGCTCGCCGCGATGGTGCGGTCCTTGCTCGACACCTCGGCGATGGAGTCGGGTGCGCTGCAACCCTCGACGGCGCCGGTGTCGGTCCGATCGACCGTGACGGCGCTGCTCCACCGGCTCACGGGCGTGCTTGCCGAGCACACGGTCTCCGTGGCGGTCGAGGCCGACCTGACCGTCGAGGTGGATCCGGGTCTGTTCGAGCACGTGCTCGAGAACCTGCTGACCAACGCGGTGAAGCACACGCCGTCCGGCACCGCCATCGACGTGATCGGGCGCCGGCAGCACGAACGGGCGATCGTCAGCGTCCGCGACGACGGGCCGGGGATCGCTCCCGACGACCTACCGCACGTGCTCGATCGTTTCTACCGGGGCGGTGATCCGACCCGACGCGAGTCCGGAGGTCTCGGTCTCGGCCTGGCGCTCGCCCGCGAGGTGGTCGAAGCGCACGGTGGTCAGTTGGGGGTGGTGAGTCGCCGCGGTGAGGGGACGACGTTCTCGTTCGACCTGCCACTGGCGGAGGCGCCGTCGTCCTCGGACGCGTCATCGGTGTCGTCCTCGGACGCGTCACCGGACCTGTCGACCGCGCCCCGATCGGAGGCGTCCGCCGATCCGTCGCCGCCGGATCCGGGGTCAGCATCGTCGTCGGGTCCAGGCTCGTCGCGCTCGGCGCCGTCGGGGTCGGTCGAGCCACGCTGAGCGACCCGGTGCTGCGGGGACAGGCTCGCGTTGAGCAGACCGCCGAGGAGCACGGCGAAGCCGGTCATCCACAGCCACAACAACCCGACGATGGGGCCGGCGAGCGGGCCGTAGGCGCCCTCGCCGTCGACGACCCAGCTCCCGTAGACCCGAAGGGCGGCGCTGCCGGCCAACCAGACCCCGGTGGCCAGGAAGGCCCCGGGCACGGCGCCCCGCCAGCGGGTCCGCCCGGGCACGCCGAAGTGGTAGAGCACGACCAGCGCGAGCGTGGCGACCGCGACCACCGTCGGCCAGTAGGCGGCCCGCCAGATGTCCACGACCGCGCCGAGCTCCACCCCGGCCATGTCCTCCACCACCTCGCCGGCTCCCGGACCTGCCACCAGCAACGGGGCGAGCACGCTGCCGATGACCAGTGCGCCCAACGTGACACCGAAACCGAGGAGCCGTTCCTGCCAGCCGGCGCGGTCGTCGCCCCGCCCGTAGACGATCGCCAGGGTCGTCAGCACCGTCTTGACCGCGCGCGACGCCGTCCAGACGGCGGCGAGGAACGCGAACGACACGACGCCCGCCGCGCCCTCGACGTCGAGGAGCCGTTCCAGTAGCGGCTCGATGGCCTGGTCGATCGTCTGTGGGGTCAGCGCGATCGTCGCCGCCTCGGTGACCCGGTCGACGACCTGCGCCTCCCAGCCCGGCCCGAGGGCCCGGTCGCTGATCAGGCTGGCGGCGGCGACCCCCGCGACCAGCAGCGCGGGGAGCGACAGCAGGACCCAGAACGCGATCTCCGCAGCCAGTCCCGGCAGGCGTGCACCCAGGATGCGGCTCACCGCCGAGCTGACGGCCGTGGCCGGCCGACGCAGCGCGGTCGGCAGGGCTTGCAGCAAGCGCGGGGACATAGGAACCTCGCGGACAGCGTACGCGTCGCGACCTGGCCATGGTGGCTGCTACTCTCCGACCGCCGTGCAGCCGGTCGAACCGGATGCGCGGGCGCCTGGAGGCTTCGCCTAGTCTGGTCTATGGCGCGGGATTGCTAATCCCGTTGGGTCTTTCAGGCCCTCGAGGGTTCAAATCCCTCAGCCTCCGCTCAAGTACGACACCGCACCACCCTGCGCTGGTAGCTCAGTCCGGATAGAGCACCTGACTACGGATCAGGCGGCCGGGGGTTCGAATCCCTCCCAGCGCGCAACCCGAATCCGGCCTCCTAGACCCCTCTAGCAGGACGGATTCTGCGTTTCCGGGTTCGTTCCCGAGGGGCTGTCCACCGGTCCGGCGTAACCAATCGTGACAGATGGCCGGCCGTCCGTAGCGTCTCCGTGGAGGCCTGTGGGCAGGGGTGTGCGATGGGTGTGGACCGGCTCCCTTCCGG
>SKNP01000207.1 GCA_007120485.1 Nitriliruptoraceae bacterium | reverse complement strand
TCGCTGGCCGAGGGCGACCCTTCGCTGGCCGAGGACGCGCTCGAACGCACCCGCCGCACCGCAGCACACCGCCAGGACCGGGAACTGATGCGCACGTTCACCAGCTGGCTCAGCAGCGTGCGCGGGAGCTCCCCAGCCGTTCACGAGGCGACGCCGCTGGTCGACGACGACCCGTTCGGCGCGCTCCCGCCCGGGATGCGCACCCTCGACGTCATGCAGCTATCGCTCGAGGCGCTGCAACGGTCGATCAAGCGCTACCGGCTGGCCGGTTTCCCGCCGGATGTGCTCATCACGATCCCCAAGGGGGCCTGCCGGACGTTGGACTTCCACCGGGCCGCAGAGATGATCGCGCTCGGCCATGAAGAGGCCAGCAAGGCGCTCGACGCCGCCGTGTAGTGGTCGTGGTCCAGCGTCCACGAGCCGGTCGGCCATGTAGGTTCCCCCATGGGCCGGGGGTGGGCGGATGCCGAACGACGCGCAGGGGCCCTCGTCATCCTCGTCTGGATGGTGGGCACCGCCGGCGATCATCGCACTGGCCGCGATCTGCTTCGGGATCGCTCGCTTCGCCTACGGCAACGTCGTCCCAGCCGTCCGCGAGACGTTCGAACTGGACGCACCCGTCCTGGGCCTGCTGGGAGCGGTCGGGCCCCTCGGCTACCTCGCGGCCATCATCGCCGGCTGGATCGTCACCGACCGGCTCGGGGCCCGCGCCGCCTTGACCGTAGCCGGGCTCGTCGCCGCGCTCGGGTTGGGCACGGTGGCGGCCGCCACGAGCCTCCCCACCTTGATGGTCGGGATGTTCGTCACCGGGACGAGCACCGCGCTGAGCCTGCCAGCGATCCTCACGCTGATCGTGGCGGCTCAGGAGGAGTGGCCCACCGAGCGCCTGTCGGTGATCCTGGCCAACGGGACCGGGGTGGGGGTCGCCCTCACCGCGCTCCTCGGCCTGGCGGCGCCGGGGGGCTGGCAGCTCGCCTGGGCCGGGTTCGCGGCCGTCGCGCTCCTGACCACGCTGTGGGTCCGACGGACGCTTCCCCGGGTCGACACCGACGCGGTCGGTGGCCTCCCGGACCAGATCGTGAGGGTCGGCGATCCCCCGTCGCGACCGATCGGTCTCGCCCTGGCCGGCGCCGGGCTGGGCATCGCCAGCTCGGCGGTCTGGGTGTTCGGCCGCGATGTGGTCGGGGGGACCGCGACCTCCGACGCCGGCGTCGGATCCACCTGGTTGTGGCTGCTCATCGGGGTCGCCCTCCCCTTGCCGACGATCGTCGGCGACGTGGCCCACCGCGTCGGCATCCGGCCCGCCTGGACCCCAGCGATGCTCATCCTGGCCGCAGCGACCGCGTCGCTCGGGGTCACGCCGCCCCGATGGGGCCTGGTGCTCACCGCCGTACCGGCGTTCGGGGCCAGCTACACGGTGGCGACCGGCGCGCTGCTGCGGTGGGGGACGTGGACCGCGACCGATCGCCCCACCGACGGCATCCGCTTCGCCCTGCTGTGGATCGTCATCGGACACACCATCGGCGCCGCGGTGGTCGGTGAACTCCTCAACGCCCTCGACGCGGAGCAGGCGCTGCTGTGGATGGCCGCCGTCGCCGTCCTCGCCTCGCTGCTCGGTCCGCTGCACGGTCGGGACGGCCAACCGCGGCATCGCCCCGACTGACCGCCAACACGACCGGAACGATCGCCGCCCCTCACGGCCAGGTCAGGACCTGCCGCGCGAGGGTGCGGCCCGCTCGCAGTTCGTCGATCGCGTCTTGCACGTCCGCGAACGGCCGCTCGACGATCAGTTCGGTCAGCCGGAGGTCACCAGCGAGGTGGTCGGCAGCCAGCCTGGGGATGTCCACGTGCGGGTCGACCCCGCCGAGGTAGGTGCCGACGAGCTTGCGCTCCCCCGACAGCGGGAACGCCCGCAAGGTGACCTCCGCATCGGTGGCGTACAGACCGACCGCGACGGCGGTCCCCCCGGTCCCGAGCGCGCCGAAGGCGTCCTCGAGGGCCTCCGGCCGTCCGATCGCGTCGAACGCGTGGTCGACCCCGCCGGCCACGTGATCCTTGATCGCTCGGCGGACCTTCCCCGCCCGCGCATCGACCACGTCGGTCGCCCCGAGCTCGACCGCGAGCTCCAGCTTGGCGTCGTCGACGTCCACGGCGACGATCCGGCTGGCCCCCGCCATGCGGGCCCCCTGGATCACGTTCAGCCCGACCCCGCCACAGCCGATCACCGCCACGGTCTGCCCGGGCCGCACGTCCGCGGCGTTGCGGACCGCACCGACGCCCGTGGACACCGCACAGCCGAGCAGCGCGGCGGCCGGGTACGGCACGGCCGGATCCACCTCGACGGCCCCCGAGCGGGGAACCAGCACGTGGTCGGCGAACGACGACACCCCGTTGAAGTGGTGGACGGGTGCGCCGTCGTCCAGCGTCCAGCCGGTGCTCGTGCCGTCCAGCGTCCCGGAGCCGGCCAGCATCCCACCCCAGGAACACAGCTGGGTACGGCCCGACCGGCAGGAGGCGCAGTCGAGACAACGGGGCAGGATCGAGAGCACCACGTGTGCGCCCACCTCGAGGTCGTCGATCCCCTCGCCGACCGCGACCACCTCGCCGGCCGCTTCGTGGCCCGGGACGATCGGCAGCGGCTTGGGCAGCCGACCGTCGACGACGTGGACATCGGACGCGCAGACACCGGTGGCGTGGACGCGCACCAGGGCCTGCTGCGGGCCGGGGTCGGCCAACCGCAACTCGGTCAGCTCCAGCGGTGCCCCGACCTCGTGGAGCACGGCGGCGGTGGTCCTCATCGTGGCAGCTCCTCATCGATGACCGCGTCACCGTCGAGCCGGATCCGCCAGCCACCCACGCGGGTCGCCGCGATCCGGTCCTCATCGAGGTGGATGCCCAGCCCGGCAGCGGCGGGGACGACCAGGTCACCGGACGCGTCGATGTCGACCGGCGTGGCCAGCGGGAAGTCGCGACGGTCCGGGGTCCAGCCGTGCGGGTCGTACGGGAACTCCAGGAACGGTCCCCCACCGACGGCTGCGGCGACGTGCAGGTTGGCGAGCAGGCCGAGCCCGTCGGTCCAGGTATGCGGGGAGTACCGGCGGCCTCGGCGGACCACCAGCTCCCCGATCGTGCGACCGCGCCAGAGCCCACCTGCCAGGACCACGTCCGGCTGGTGGACGTCGAACGCGTCCGCGTCCAGCGCGGCGAGCACGTCGTCCATGGTGCGGCTCATCTCACCGCCGGCGATACGGACGCGCGCGTCGGCGCGCAGCTGGGCGAGCCCGGCCAGGTCCCGGTCGAGCAGCGGTTCCTCCAGCCAGTACACGTCCAGCTCGGCCAACGCGTCGGCGAACCGGCGCGCCTCGGCCAGGTCGATGGGGACGGTGGTGTCCCCGGCCATGCGCCAGGCCTGGTTGAGGTCGACCATGATCGCCAGGTCGTCGCCGACGGCATCGCGCACCGCGGCGACCTCGTCCAGCGCCGTCGGGCGGTCGTGCGCATCGACGCGCAGCTTGATCGCCCGGAACCCGCGGTCGCGGACGTGCGTCGCGACGTCGGCGTGGTCGGCGGCGCTCTTGGCCGCGCCGGTGGAGGCGTACGCCGCCAGCCGGTCGGTCATGCCGCCCAGGAGGGTCGCCACCGGCTGGCCGGCGACCTGACCGACCAGGTCCCACAGCGCCGCCTCGACCGGCCACGGACGTGGGCCGTGGAAGTCGATGCTCTCCAGCACCCGGACCTGCCGCTCGATCGCCATCGGGTCGGCACCGAGCACGTGGTGGGCATGTGGGCGGAACCCGTGGAGGGTGTCCCCGCCCCCGATACCGACCCGGCCGTCGTCGGTGGTGACCCGCACGACCGTGGCCGGGAACCGCGTCCGCGGGATCGGGTCCCAGTTGGCGTGGAACGGTGGGTCGAGTGGCAGCTCGAGGTGCTCGACGGTGACGGCGACGATCCGCATCAGTGCTGCCGCCAGGTGGTCTTGAGTTCGGTGTACTGCTCCAGCGCGTGCAACGACTTGTCGCGACCACCGAAACCGGACGCACCGAACCCGCCGTGGGGCGCGGTGACGTCACCGACGTCGAAGCAGTTGACGTACACCGCGCCGGCACGGATGCCGGCGGCGACCCGCTCGGCCTTGCCGTGGTCCGCGCTCCAGACCGCGCCGGCCAGGCCGTAGGCGGTGCCGTTGGCCAGCCGCACGGCCTCGGCTTCCGAGCCGTCGAACCGCTGCACGACCAGCACGGGCCCGAAGATCTCCTCCTGGGCGATACGCATGTCACCGCCGACCCGGTCGAGCACGGTCGGTTGCAGGTAACAGCCGCCGGCGACCGGGTCCGCCGAACCGCCCCCGAGGGCCGCCAACGCCCCCTCGTCGTTCGCCAGGTCGAGGTAGCCGACGACCCGGTCGAGCTGCTCGCGGGAGACCAGCGCCCCCAGCTGCGTCGCCTCGTCCAGCGGATCGCCGGGGACCAGGCCACGTGCCACCTCGACGACCTTGGCGATCACCCGGTCGGCGACCGCGTCCTCCACGATCAGCCGCGATCCGGCGTGACAGGTCTGCCCCTGGTTGTAGAAGATCCCCCAGGCGACCGTCTCCGCCGCCTCGTCCAGGTCGGGCGCGTCGGCGAACACCACCTGCGGGCTCTTGCCGCCCAGCTCCAACGACACCGACTTGAGGTTGGACCCCGCCGACGCGGCCAGCACCTTGCGGCCGGTCGCCGTCGAACCGGTGAAGGTGACCTTGTCGACGTCCGCGTGTTCGGCCAACGCCGCGCCGGTCGTCCCCTCCCCCGGCAGCACGTTGAGCACCCCCGGGGGCAGGCCGGCCTCGTGCCCGAGTTCAGCCAGCCGGATCGTGGCCATCGGGGACTGCTCGGCCGGCTTGATGACGACGCTGTTGCCGGTCGCCAACGCCGGGCCCAGCTTCCACGCCGCGATGATCATCGGGTAGTTCCACGGCACGATCGCGGCGACCACGCCCATCGGTTCGCGGGTGATCGTGGCGAGCGCGTCCGGACCGGTGGGTGCCACCTCGCCGTAGATCTTGTCGCAGGCCTCGGCGTACCAGCGCAGGGTCGTCGCCGCCCCTGGGGCGTCCACCGAGGTGGTGTCGCCGATCGGCTTGCCGGTGTCGAGCGTCTCGAGGAGCGCGAGCTCGTCCGCGTGGCGCTCGACCAGGTCGGCGAATCGGTGCAGGACCGCCTTGCGTGCGGACGGGGCCAGGTCCCGCCAGCGACCATCGGTGAACGCCGTCCGCGCCGCCGTGACCGCCCGGTCGACGTCCTGCTGCCCGCAGGCGGGCAGGGTGGCCACCACCTCGCCGTCACGGGGACCGATCGAGTCGAAGGTGGCGTCGGTCAGCGGTGCCACGGTGGCCCCGTCGACGAAGGGCTCGGACGGACGACGGCAGGTGGCAGCACGATCGTGCCAGGTGCTCATGATGGAACCTCGGGTGGGATCGGGCGCGGAGCTTCGCAGCCGGTGGCACGATGAGCGAACCAGGCGAAGCCGCGACGAGTAGCGTGTCCGCCCGTCCGGGGAAGGAACGGTCATCGTCGACCGAAGCGCGACGAGCGAGCAGGCGCAGGCCACGGCCCAGATCGCGGCCGGGTCGGCCGGTGTGGAGCTCGCCGACATCGACGGTCCCGCCGACGCGTGGGCCGCCTCCGTGGCGTTCGACCGGGTGTGGGGCCGCGACGCGGACGCCGGCGCGGTGCTGCCGGGCGAGGCGCTGGTCGCGCTGACCCACGCCGGCGCTCAGGTCACGGTCGCACGACGGGTCGGGGACCCGGACCGCGAGGTGGTCGGCGCCACGGTCGGCTTCGTCGGCCGGGACCACGACACGGGGCAGCCGTTCGTGCACTCCCACGTCACGGGCGTGCTCCCCGAGGCGGCCGGCAGCGGCATCGGACGTGCGCTCAAGTGGTACCAGCGCTGGTGGTGCCTCGAACGCGGCATCGAGCAGGTGCGGTGGACGTTCGATCCGCTGGTGCGCCGCAACGCCGTGTTCAACCTGTTGGCGCTGGGCGCGCAGGCGGTGGCCTACGAACGGGACGTCTACGGCGCGATGGACGACACCGTCAACGCCGGCCTGCCGACCGATCGGCTGCTCGCCGTGTGGGACCTGGCGTCGCCGCGGACCCGGGCGGCCGCCGAGGGGCGAGGTGCCGCACCCGACCTGGACGGCCTGCGGCACGCCGGCGCGGACGCCTGGCTGGCCGTCGGCGACGACGGCACACCGCAGCTGACCCCGACGGATGCCTCGCGGCGGCTGGTGCAGGTCCCGCCCGACATCGAAGGACTGCGGCAACGCGACCGGGCCGCCGCCACGACGTGGGCGGACGCGATCCGGGAGACGCTCGGAGCGGCGATGGCGGCGGGCGAGCGCATCTCCGGCGTCACCCGCGACGGCTGGTACGTGCTGGCCCGACCGGGCGGGGTCACCGAGTTGGCCGACCGGTGATGACCGCCGGAGGGGCCCCCGCGCTCGCACCGCTTCCCGCGCTGCCGGCGGTGGAGATCGCCGCGGTGGACCTGCTCACCGTCGAACTGCCCCTGGTCGTGCCGTTCACGACCTCCTTCGGTCGGCAGACCAGCCGCGAGATCCCGCTGGTGCGCGTGCGGACGCCCGACGGGGACGGTTGGGGCGAGCTGGTGACGCCCCCCGCCCCGGTGTACAGCGAGGAGTTCACCACCGGGGCTGCGCTGGTCCTGCGTGACCACCTGGTGCCGGGGCTGCTCGCTGCGGGCCGCACGGTCACCGCGGAAGACGTCGGGCACCGGCTGCGGTCGATCTACGGACATCGCATGGCCTGCGCCGCCCTGGAGACGGCGATCCTCGACGCACAGCTGCGTG
The DNA here is from genome assembly GCA_007120485.1 of Nitriliruptoraceae bacterium. Lineage (GTDB taxonomy): Bacteria > Actinomycetota > Nitriliruptoria > Nitriliruptorales > Nitriliruptoraceae > SKTG01. The sequence continues at coordinate 797 of SKNP01000207.1, read as the reverse complement.
CCGCCGGCCGGTCCTTGGCCGACCACCTCGGCGCCGTGCGCGCCTCGGTCCCCGCCGGCGTCTCGGTCGGCATCCCCGATGGCGGTGTCCCGGAACTGGCCGAGCAGGTGGCGCGCTACCTCGATGACGGCTACCTGCGCATCAAGGCCAAGATCGAACCGGGCTTCGACACCGAGCCGCTCCGTCGCCTGCGCGACGCGGTCGGCGACGACGTCGCGTTGCAGGTCGACGCGAACGCGGCGTACGACCCGGACGACCCCGCGCACATCGCGGCCCTCGATGGCCTGGACGAGCTCGGCCTGGTGCTGCTCGAGCAGCCGTTCGCGCCCGACCGGCTGCGCGACCACGCCCGCCACGCGGCCCGTTGGACCACGCCGGTGTGCCTGGACGAGTCCATCCACGATCACCTGCGCGCTCGGGATGCGATCGCCTGCGGCGCGACGAGCGTGGTCAACATCAAGCTGGCGCGGGTCGGCGGTCCCTTGGCGGCGGTCTCGGTCCGCGACGCCTGCCTTGCGGTCGGCGTCCCCGTCTGGTGCGGTGGGATGCTGGAATCCGGGGTGGGCCGGGCCGCCAACGTCGCGCTCGCCGCGCTCGAAGGCTTCGACCTCCCCGGCGACGTGTCGGCGTCCGATCGGTACTGGCGCGAGGACCTCACCGAGCCGTTCGTGCTCGACGACGGGCACGTCGCCGTACCCACCGGCCCCGGCCTGGGGCGGACGCCGCATCCGGAGATGCTGACCGACGCGGCGGTCTCCCGCCTGGACCACTGACGGCACCCGCCCGACCCGCGACCG
>SKNP01000456.1 GCA_007120485.1 Nitriliruptoraceae bacterium | reverse complement strand
GCGCTGATGATCCTGGGTGCGTACTTCACCGCCCTGTACGTCCACAACGCCGGGGTGCCGTTCCCCCTGGCGGTGTTGGCGGCCATGGGCACGATGGCGTTGATCGGTGCGCTGACCGAGCGGGTGGCGCTGCGGCCGATGGTCGGTGAGCCCCCGTTCTCGGCCGCGATGGTGACCGTCGGTGTCTTCTTCGCCCTGTTCATCCTGTCGTTCCGGCTCATCGGGTCCAACCCGATCAGCACCGGCGAGCCGTGGGGCTTCGAGCGGATGGTGGTGGGTGACCTGCAGTTCCGGCAGGTCGATATCGCCCGGACCGTGATCTCGCTGGGCGCGATCGGGTTGACGGGCCTGTTCCTGCAGCGGTCCAAGGTCGGCCTGGCGATGCGGGCGACCGCCATGGACCAGGAGACCTCGTTGGCTCAGGGCGTCAACGTCGGCCGGATGTTCGGGCTGTCCTGGGCGATCTCCGGGGCGCTCGCTGCCCTGGCCGGGGTGATGATCAGCGCCGGCTCAGGCGGGACCGTGCCGCTGGACGCCTTCATCGCCCTCAAGGCGCTGCCGGTGATCATCCTCGGCGGCCTCGACTCGATCAAGGGCTCGGTCGTGGCGGGGTTGATCATCGGGGTGGTGGAAGCGACCGCGCTGAGCTTCAACTCGACCTTGACGCCGATCGTCGGCGAGAACTTCTACCTCATCGTCCCCTACCTCATCATGATCCTGGCCCTGATGGTCCGGCCGTACGGGCTCTACGGCACCCCGGAGGTGCAGCGGGTATGACCGGACAGCGTGGCGGCACCGCCTCCCCGAAAGCAGCGCGAGCGACGCTGCGAGGACGTCCAGCGCTCTACACCGACTACGCCGCGGACCAGGCGATCTGGAACACCCCGTCCAAGCGGTTCTGGACGATCCTGCTGGTGGCCACCGTCCTGGTGACCCCCTTCCTGCCGTTCGTGACCCGATCGCACCAGGCGGATCTCACCCTGGTGTTCGTGCTGGCGATCGGGGGGATCGGCCTGAACCTGCTCACCGGGTACGCCGGCCAGGTCTCCCTGGGGCACGCCTTCTTCGTCGGGGTCGGCGCCCTCACCGCGTCGGTGCTCGGCGGGATGCCGACCCAGAACGTGGTCGGGTTCGAGCTGGACCTGCTGATCTGGCTTCCGGTGTCCGGCCTGGTGGCGATGGCGTTGGGGTTGCTGGTCGCGCCGCTGGCGGCACGGGTGCGTGGGCTCTACCTCGCGATCCTCACGCTCGGGCTGGTGTTCATCGGCGAGCACCTGTTCAAGGAGCTGCGGTCGATCAGCGGTGGGCAGGGCGTCGGACGGCGCGGTCCGGACCCGGAGGTCCTCGGTTTCGGGTTGTTCCAGCCGCAGGAGATCCTCGGGTTGCAGCTCGACCGCGAGACCCCGTGGTACCTGTTCACGTTCCTGCTGCTGATCGTCATGGCCGTCATGGGCCGCAACCTGGCGCGCTCGCGGTGGGGTCGCGCGTTCGCCGCGGTCCGCGACCGTGATATCGCCGCGGAGGTGATGGGTGTCCCGTTGCTGCGGACCAAGGTGCTCGCGTTCGGGGTGTCGTCGTTCTACGCCGGTGTGGCGGGTGCCCTCCTCGCGGTCTCGTACGGACAGGTCACGCCGGAGAACTTCGGTGGGCTGGGCGGTCTGCTGCTGTCGGTGGAGTTCCTGGCGATCGTGCTGATCGGTGGCGTCGCGACGATGTCCGGATCGATCATCGGCGCCACGTTCGTCGTGCTCATGCCTCGGCTGGTCGAGAACTTCGCACCGTCGATCCCCCTCATCGGCGACGGTGCGCTGCTCAGCGTCCAGCAGCTCGAGGGGGTGCTGTTCGGTGTCCTGATCGTGCTGTTCCTGATCCTCGAACCCCGCGGTCTCTTCGGTCTGTGGCTGCGGATCCGCAACTACTGGAAGGCGTGGCCGTTCTCGTACTGAGCGATCCGCGAGTGCACGGGCGTGCGGTCACGTCGATCGGCGTGGCGCGACCGCGCACGGTCGCGGCCACTACGAGCCCGGTAGTAGTACGCTGCCGGCGAACCACAGGGGTTCGGGAGGAACTGCGGGAGCAACGAGGACGTCGGCGTGGTGTCGGTGCTTGCAACGACCCGCACCGCGTGCGACCCCGCGACGACCTGCAGGTGTCCGTTCGGCGATCGCCGAACGGTTTCGGGAGCCTTGACGACCGGGAGGTCCAGGGATGAGCAAACTCACGAGGTGGCGGCGTCACGCCGCAGCGCTCAGCGTCGTGGCGCTGGTGCTGGCGGCGTGCGGCAACGGCGAGGACGCCGATGAGCCCGACGCGCCGGACGACGACGAGGAGGTCGTCGACGACGAACCCGACGACGACGTCGACGAGGACGACGCCGACGAGCCGGACGACGCGGAGGAGGATGCCGCCCCCGAGGAGATCGAGACCGGGCTGGGCATCACCGAGGAGCCGTGCCCCGAGGAGGTCAACCCGGACAACGGCTGCATCTACCTCGGCATCCTCTCGGACCTGAGTGAGGGACCGTTCGCGCCGCTCGGCGTGGAGATCGTCGCGGGCCAGGAAGACTTCTGGGAGCGGGTCAACCAGGACGGCGGCATCGCCGGCCAGTTCGACGTCAACGTCACGGAGTACACCCGTGACACGCTGTACGACCCGCAGACCCACAGCTCGGAGTACCGCTCGATCGAGCCGGACATCCTCGCGCTCGCCCAGACCCTGGGTACCCCGCCGACCGAGGCGATCCTGCCCGACATGGACATCGACAACGTCGTCGGCCACCCCGCCGGCTGGTGGTCGGGTCAGCAGTTCAGCGACCAGGATCAGGGCTTGATCCTCGACTCGGGGTACTCCTACTGCATGGAGGCGCAGGTCGGTCTGGACTACGTCGCGGACGAGGTCGCGGACTTCGACTCGGTGTTCGTGGTCGGCTTCCCCGGCGACTACGGGGGAGACTTCAACGCCGGCGCGGAGGCGTGGGCCGAAGCGACCGGTGCGGAGCACCTCGGGTTCGCGGAGACCGGCACCAACGCGCTGGTCGGCAACCAGGACGCCGCGGTCGGCGCCGTGCTCGAATCGGGCGCGGACGTCGTCGGGTTGGCGGTCGGCCCGGCCGAGGCGGCCGAGATCGTCGGCGGCGCGGTCGCCGAGGGTTTCGAGGGCCAGTTCATCGGCTCCGTGCCGACCTGGAACCCGGGCATCATGGACTCGCCAGCGGCTCCGGCCCTGGAGGCGGCGTTCCTGCACATCGGGCCGTGGGAGCCGTTCGACGGTGGCTCCGACGCGCACGCCGCGATGCAGGATGCCATGGGTGGCGAGATGCCCGCCAACGATGGCTACACCTTCGGCTGGATCTGGAGCTACCCGCTGCTGAGCGTGCTCGAGAACGCCGCCGCGAACGGCGACCTCACCCGCGAGGGTGTCCGCGCCGCGGCCGGTGAGACGGTCGTCGACTACGAGGGTGCGCTGCCGGATCGGGATTACTCGCTGGACGGTGGCGAGGGCGCACCGCGGGTCGCGGTGGTCAGCCGGCCCAACAGCGAGGTCGACACGCAGCTCGAGGTGCTCGCCACGGACGTCACCGGTGAGACCGCCGAGGCGTTCGACTACAGCGAGCCGTGCATCGTCCCGTGATGCGCGTGTGAACGCAACGGTTGAGGGGCGGCCCGCGGGCCGCCCCTCGGCTGTCCCGTGACCACCTCGGGGTGGTGGCCCGGGGTGGTGGCCCGGGGTGGACATCGCGGACGGGTTCATGGTGGGTCGGGGTGGTGACCCTGGGTGATGGGTCGAGGTGCGAGCGGGGTGGTGGGTCGGGGTGTGGGCGGTGTGGCCGGCATCGCCACGTCCCTCGGGACGGGGCGTCCGCAGCTGCCGCGCGTGCGGACGAGGACGGGTCGGACCCCGGTCGGCACCCTGGTGGTCCATCGGCAGGTTCAGGGTGGTCCCCGATGGCGGGGCATCGCTCCCCGTGCGACCGTAGAGACAACGACCCAACCGCGTCCGAACGAACCTTGTCCCAGGAGGACGACCATGACCTGCGTGACCTGCGGGGCCAACCTGGACCCGACCGACACCAGCTGCGCCGTCTGCGGGGAGGCGACGGCCTCGGATCGGCCCACCGGCGGTCCGGCCTTCGCTGGCGTGCCCACCGCCGCCGTCGACGGTCCGCCACCCCGACCGGCGATGGCCGCCACCTCGACGGCCTCGGATGCACCGGGATCGTCGCGGCCAGGTGCCGATGCTGGTGCTGGCCCCGACCCGTCGGGTGGTGCCGGTGCGACTGGTCGCCCGGTCGACGGCGGCCAGGCCGGTCCGCCTCCGGCGGGTGGCCAGCCAGGTGGGGGTCCGCCCCCTGCCGGTGGTCGACCCGGTGGTCCGCCCCCGAGCGGGCCCCCTGCGGGCGGTTGGCCCGCCGGGGGCGCGGTGCCACCTCCGCATCCGTCCGGCCTGTCCAGCGAGGTCCGCGGCTGGGCCATCGGTGCGCACATCGGTGCCCTGGTCCTCGGGACGCTCAGCGCGGCGGTGTTGGGGTTCCTCGCCCCCTTGCTGGTGTGGCTGCTCAAGCGTGAGGAGCACGGGTTCATCGACCATCACGGCAAGGAGGCGCTGAACTTCCAGCTGACGGTCATCCTGGCGGTGGTCGTCGGGGCCGTGTTGGCGATCCCCGCCATGCTCTTCGGGGTCGTGACCCTCGGGATCGGCTTCATCATCGTTGCCATCGTGCTGCTCGGGGCGACGGCGGTGTGGTTCATCTTCCCGATCATCGGGGCGGTCAAGGCCTCCAACGGTGAAGGGTGGCGCTACCCGCTGACGATCCGTTTCGTCGCGTGAGCCCGGACGGGGGCGTCGCACCGCGGCACTACCCTCGCCCGTCGAGCCGACCGCACGTCGCGTGCGCGCCCCCGTCCACCCACCGTCCGAGGACCCGTCCGGTGCCCGAGGTGACCTCGCCCCTGCTCGAGGGGCTCAACCCTGCGCAGCAGGAGGCCGTCCGTGCTGTCGACGGCCCCGTGCTGGTGGTCGCCGGCGCCGGTTCCGGCAAGACCCGGGTACTCACCCACCGCATCGCCCACCTGATCCGCGACCACGGCATCCACCCGTTCGAGGTGCTCGCGATCACCTTCACCAACAAGGCGGCGGGGGAGATGGCCGACCGTGTCGGTGGGCTCGTCGGGGAGCGGCTCGGGGAGCGGATGTGGGTGACGACCTTCCACAAGGCGTGCGTGCGGATCCTCCGCAAGGAGCTGCCACGTCTCGGCTACCGCAGTGGCTTCACGATCTACGACGCGCAGGACTCCAACCGGCTGATCGGGCAGTTGGCCAAGCAGCTCGGTGTGGACGACAAGCGGCTCAACGCCCGCGCGATCCAGACCGCCATCAGCCACGCCAAGGACGAACTCGTCGACTTCGAGTCGTACAAGGCACGCGCCCAGGGGTGGCCGGAGACCTCGATCGCGGAGGTGTACGAGGCGTACGAGCAGGCGCTACGGCAGGCCAACGCCCTGGACTTCGACGATCTGATCGTCAAGACCGTGGAGCTGCTCCAGCTGTTCGACCCCGTCCGGGAGCACTACCAGCGCCGCTTCAGCCATCTGATGGTCGACGAGTACCAGGACACCAACCGGGTCCAGTACCACCTCGTCAACCTGCTGTCCGGAGGCCACGGCAACGTCATGGTCGTCGGTGACCCCCAGCAGGGCATCTACGCGTTCCGTGGCGCGACGATCCGCAACATCACCGACTTCGAGTCCGATCACCCCGACGCGCGGGTCATCGTGCTCGACCGCAACTACCGCTCGACGCAGACGATCCTCGATGCCGCCAACGGGCTGATCGCCAAGGGGTCGGTGAAGCGGCGCGCTGAGCTGTGGACCGACCGTGGGCTCGGCGAGCAGGTGGTGCGCTACGAGGCCGGTGACGAGCACGACGAAGCCGCCTTCGTCGCAGAGCGCTGCGAGCAGCTGCGCTCGCAGGGCTACGGTTTCGACGACGTCGCGGTCTTCTACCGCACCAACGCGCAGGCGCGGGTGCTCGAGGACGTGTTCATCCGGGTCGGGCTGCCGTACCGGGTCGTCGGCGGGGTGCGGTTCTACGAGCGCAAGGAGATCAAGGACGTCCTCGCCTACGCCCGTCTGCTCCTCAACGAGGACGATGACGTCTCCGCCCGACGGGTCGTGAACATGCCGCGCCGCGGGATCGGTGACCGGACCGTGGAGGCGATCGCCCTGCACGCCCGCCGGGAGGGCATCGGGTTCGTGGCGGCCGCCCGACAAGCCGAGCATGTCCAGGGGCTCGGGGCTCGTGCGGTGTCGGCGGTCGGCTCGTTCGTCGACCTGCTCGACGGGTTGCGGACCGAACTTCGCCACGACCTGCCGGTCGGGGACCTGATCGAACGCATCGGCGACCGCACCGGCTACCTGCGGGAGCTCCAGGCGGAACGGACCGTGGAGGCGCTCGGCCGCGAGGAGAACCTCCAGGAGCTGCGGTCGGTCGCGCAGGAGATCCAGGAGCGCGGTGACGGCGCGGTCGGCGAGGCCGGGCTGGCGGCCTTCCTGGAGTCGGTGACGCTGGTCAGCGACCAGGACCAGCTGGGCACCGATGCGGCGGCCGATGCGGCCGATGGCGACGACGCGCGATCGGAAGCGGAGCAGGACGGCCGTGTGACGTTGATGACCCTCCACACCGCCAAGGGGCTCGAGTACCCCGTGGTGTTCCTGGTGGGTCTGGAGGACGGGGTCTTCCCCCACGTGCGGTCGCTGTCGGACCCCCAGCAGCTCGAGGAGGAACGACGGCTGGCGTACGTCGGGATGACCCGCGCGCAGGACCGGTTGCACCTCACCCACGCGGAACACCGCAGCCTCTGGGGTGGCGTCAACTACAACCCGCCGTCGCGGTTCCTCGAGGAGGTCCCGGAGGAGCTGGTGGAGGTGCGCAGCGCCAGCGTCGGCTCGTCAGCAGCCAGGCGTCGGCGTGACGTCGAGGTGCTGGAGATCGGCGGCGCGGAGTTCCGGGTCGGTGACACGGTGATGCACACCAAGTTCGGTCAGGGGGTGGTCCGCGAACTCGATGGGGAGGGCGAACGGGCCGAGGCGACCGTCGAGTTCGGCGAAGAGGGCGTCAAGCACCTGATGCTCGCCTACGCCCCGTTGGTGAAGGTCGGCTGACCGGCTGGGTCCGTGGCCGACCTCCGGTCGGCCCCCCGGGGGGAGGAGCGTGCGGCGTGGACGAGTTGCTGGCCACCTTCGGGCTGGTGTTCCTCGCCGAACTCGGGGACAAGTCCATGCTGCTGGCGATCGCCTTCGCGGCCCGGTACCGGCCTTGGCCGGTGATCGCGGGGATCGCGATCGCGGCGGTCGTGATGATGGGCCTGTCGACGTTGATCGGTGCCGCGCTCGGGGCCGCGTTGCCGGAGCGGGCGATCGCGATCGGTGGCGGGCTGCTGTTCCTCGGGTTCGGGATCTGGACGCTGCGGGATGATGACGACGAGGACGAGGACGCGGAGCTGCGCAGCGGGTCGGTCCTGCTCGGGGTCACCTTGGCGTTCCTGGTGGCGGAGTTCGGCGACAAGACCATGATCGCGACCACGACCCTGGCCGGCACGCAGAGCCCGGTGCCCACGTGGATCGGCGCGAGCCTCGGGATGACCGCGGCCAGCGGCCTGGCGGTGGTGGT
>SKNP01000031.1 GCA_007120485.1 Nitriliruptoraceae bacterium | reverse complement strand
GGGATGGCGTTCATGGGTGACGCCCTCGCCCACGGCGTCCTGCCGGGGATCGCGCTCGCGTTCCTGCTCGGCGGCAACCTGCTCGTCGGCGGGGCGATCAGCGCCATGGTGATGATCGCCGGGGTGTCGCTGGCCAGCGCTCGGAGCCGGCTGGGTGAGGACACCGCGATCGGGTTGCTGTTCGTCGGCATGCTCGCGGCCGGGGTGGCGATCATCTCCGCGCGTGGCGCCTACGCCGGGGACCTGACGACGATCCTGTTCGGTGATCCCATCGGGGTCACCAGCAGCGACCTGCGCACCGTGGCGATCGCGTGCTTGATCACGATCGTGGTGAGCATCGCCCTGTACCGGCCGTTCCTGGTCCTGACGTTCAGCCGGGCCAAGGCCAAGGTGCTGGGCCTGCACCCCGGCATCGCTCACCTCGCCATGCTCGGGCTCATCGCGACGGTCGTCGTCAGCTCGTTCCGGACGGTCGGCACGCTGCTGGTGTTCGCGTTCATCGTCGCCCCCCCGGCCACGGCCGCGCTCATCTCCAAGCGGGTGCCGGTGATGATGGGCGTCTCGATCGCCGTCGGCTGGGTGGGGGTCATCGCCGGGCTGCTGATCAGCTTCCACCTGGCCACCGCCACGGCCGCCACGATCGCGGGGCTCACCGTGTTCGGGTTCTTCACGGTCCTGACGCTCCGCGAAGCCAGCGATGCGGTCCGCCGCTGGCGTGCACGTCGCCGCGACGACGGTGGCTGGAGCGAGGAGCCACCCCCCGGTCAGGCGCAGTCAGCGCAGGTACCGACCAGTTCCAACCGGTGAGAGTCGACGACGTAATCGCGTTGCTCGCGCGCCTCGCTCGCCGCTTCGGCGAGCGCCCGCTCGATCGACGGGGGGAGCACGACGTCGTCGATCCGGCCACAGATCGAGCACACCACGTGGTGGTGGTGCTCCGACAGTTCCTCCGCCAGCTCGTACCGCGCGGCGTCATCGGTCGACGTCAGGCGGTGGACCGCGCCGCACTGCTCCAGGATGGCGAGGTTGCGGTACAGCGAGCTCTGTGACTGTGACGCGCCCGCGTCCATCAGCTCGGGGATCGTGACCGGCCGCGCGAGCTGCAACAGTCGTTCGACCAGTTCTCGGCGCCCCAGGGTGTAGCGCTGGCGCGAGCGACGCAGCTGCTCGTCGACGATCGCGTGGACGTCCGCGTCGGTGTGGGGCTCGGTGTGTGTGGTCATGGCTCCAGCCTACTCGCCGTTCTCGGAACACCTCGCGACCTGGGTCCGGTCCGTGGCACGGCATCGTCGACCGGCGTGCACCCAGGCCACCTCGACGGCGAGGGCGTGGCGGCACGGCGGGTAGACTGTTCCCCAGGTGTCGCGCGGTCCGGCGATGCCTCAGCCAGGTGCGCGATCCGGCCCGGTCCGATCCGAAAGGGTCCGATCCGACACGGTCCGATCCGGGTACCACCGAACCAACGTTGCGGAGTCCTCGTGCGATCCCGTCTGCTCGTGACCGGCCTCGTGGCCGCGCTCCTGACCGCGTGCGGTGCCGCCGGCGCCGGCAACGGCGACGTCGCCGCCAGCGTCGACGAGATCGACATCCCCCGGTCGGTCCTCGAGGACGCGATCGCGGAGCTCAACGGCGACACCCAGGAGCTCTCCAGCTCCGAGCGCGAACAGGTCGTGGGGACCCAGCAGCGCGAACTGCTCGCGTTGCTGATCCAGGACGAGATCCTCACCAGCGTGTACGAGGACGTCGGTGCCTCGTACGACGATGACGACCTCGCGGAGGTCCGCGATGAGGTCATCACCGGTATCGGTGGCGAGGAGGGACTCGAGGAGACGCTCAACCAGGCGCAGCTGACGCTGACACTGTTCGAGGACGTGTTCGTCCCCCAGCAGGCACGGCTGCTCGCGATCCAGGAGGAACTGGCCGAGGGCGAGTCGATCGAGACGCGGACGACGCGGCACATCCTCGTGGAGTCCGAGGAGGAGGCCGACGAGGTGGTCGCCGAACTCGACGACGGTGCGGACTTCGGGGAGCTCGCCATGGAGCGCTCGGTCGACCCCGGTAGCGGCGAGCAGGGGGGCGATCTGGGAGCCGCGCAGCGCGGCATGTACGTCCCGCCGTTCGACGAGGCGGTGTGGGATGCCGAGCTGGACACCGTCGTCGGGCCGGTCGAGTCGGACTTCGGGTTCCACGTCCTCGAGGTCACCGACGAGGACGTGCGTGATGCCTCGGAGCTCGACGGACAGGAGCTCCAGCAGTTGGTCGGGGAGGAGCTGACCGGCCTGATCAACGAGGCGTTCGCGTCGGCCGAGATCGAGGTCGACCCCTCCATCGGGGTCTGGGACGAGAACCAGCGGACCGTCGTCGAGGATGCCGATCAGGTCGGCGAACCGGACGGTGGGGCGCCCGAAGGGGAGCCCGGCGAGCAGGAGCTCACGCCGGAGGAGCTCGAGGAGCTCGAGCGCGAGCTCGAAGAGCTGCAGGACCAGGGCTGAGCCCCACGTGAGCGAGCGCTCGCCCCGGGTCGCCCTCGTCGAGACGTCCGACGTGCTGCCCGGCCTGCTGCCCTTCCAGGCCTGGGACGCGCTGGGCACCGCCGAGGTCGTGCTGCTGCGTGACCCGGAGCGCCATCCTTCCGCGCCGCAGCTGTACTTCGCCGGCCTGGACCTCGAGCCGCTCGAACCCGCCCAGCTCGGACGGGCCGACCTCGACCTGACCCGGCCAGGCGCTCCCGAGCAGCGACGTATGGCCAAGGCCCTGGTCGCCCGGGCGGTCGAGCACGGTGACGCGGTGTACCTCCTCGGTCCTGGCGACGGGGGGCTGGCGCCGGCCCTGGCGGGTATGGCGGCCGAGCACGACGTGGAGATCGAGTTGGTCTTCCTCGCGCAGCAACCGGAAGGCACGGAACTGCTCCGGCTGGTCGACGTCATGCGTCAGCTCCGTGATCCCGACACCGGTTGCCCGTGGGACCTCGAGCAGGATCACACCACCCTGCTGCGCTACCTCGTCGAGGAGACCTACGAGCTCGTCGAGGCCGTGGAGGACGGCACCGACGCCGACGTCCAGGAGGAGCTCGGCGACGTCCTGTTGCAGATCGTCTTCCACGCGCGCATCGCCGCGGACCGGCGAGCCTTCGGCATCGACGACGTCGCACGCGCGATCGCCGACAAGCTCGAGCGGCGCCATCCGCACGTCTTCGGCGACGGTGACGCCGCGACCCCCGAGGAGGTCCAGACCAACTGGGACCAGCTCAAGGCCGAGGAGAAGGGGCGCGTCGGCACCTTCGAGGGGGTGCCCGCCGCCGGGCCGGGCCTGGACCTGCTGCACACGCTGCAGCGCAAGGCGGCCAAGCGCGGCTTCGAGTGGCCCGACGCCGACGCGGCGGCGGACAAGGTCCGCGAGGAGCTCGCCGAGGTGCTCGCCGCCGACGGGCACACCGACCGCGAGGCGGAGGTGGGCGACCTCATCGGAGCGGTCGTGTCCCTCGCGCGCCTGCTGGACGTCGACCCGGAAGCGGCCGCCCGTCGGGCCGCCCGTGCCTTCCGTGCCCGGTTCGACGCGCTGGTGGCCGGCGCTGGCCGCGACGGCGTCGAGCTCACCCAGCTGGATGAGGGCGCGTGGCGGGATCGGTGGGACGCGGCGGACGACGCCTGAGCCCGACCGCGGCCGCGTCCGAGCGCACTACGCTCGCGATGATCCGAGTCGGAGGTCAGCATGCCGCCCCAGCAGTGCCCGGAGTGCGGACGGTTCCTCAAGAACGCCCTGGTCGAGAGCCTCGCCGAGCGACCAGCGCCCTGCCCCGGCTGCGATGTCGAGCTGACCTCCGCCATGCTCGCGGGCACGGCGGCCGACCCCGGCGGCGCGTCCGACCCCTCCGACCCGTCGGTGCCGGCGACCGGCCAGGCGTCCGCGCAAGCGCAGCGGGACGTCAGCGTCCGGCCGCCGGACCTCGAACCGGTCGACGTCCGGTCGGCCGACGACGATCCGCTGGCTCGCTGGGACGTCGGGGCGACGGCGGACGAGGTCGCCTCGTGGCACGTCGACCAGCGGCCGTTCCCCACCGATGCGGTGGTGGTGGCCGGGGCGGCCGTCATCGGGCTCGGTGTGGGCTGCGTGGCCGACCGTGAGGCCCGGGCCCGGGGCGCGGCGGTCGGGTTCGCGGCCGGGGCGGTCGCGGGCGCGATCGTCCGCCGTATCTGGCGCTTGGAGCCGTGAGCCGACCCGCTCAAGGTTGTGGCTGGTGTTGTCGTTGTTGCTGATGAGCCTGGAGGTCACGTACCGTGCACGAGGCCGCGCGCGGTCTCGGGCGGGACGGATGTTCCGGAGCCTGACCAGATGAGGAACGTCATGGAGATCACCGGGATCGAGCTCGTCCACGCTCGTGAGATCCTCGACAGCCGGGGCAACCCGACCGTCGAGGTGGAGGTGGGGCTCGTCGACGGCACCCTCGCACGGGCCGCCGTGCCCTCGGGCGCATCGACCGGGGAGCACGAAGCGGTCGAGCTGCGCGACGGTGACGACGGGCGCTACCTCGGCAAGGGCGTCACCCGGGCCGTCGCCTGCGTCAACGAGCGCATCGCGCCGGCGCTGCTCGGCCACGATGCGACCCAGCAGCGCGAGCTGGACGCGATGCTCGCCGACCTGGACGGCACCGACAACAAGGGCGAGCTCGGCGCCAACGCGATCCTCGGCGTGTCGATGGCGACCGCCAAGGCGGCCGCGGCGGCCTGCGAGCTGCCGTTGTACGCCTACCTCGGTGGCCCCAACGCCCACCTGCTGCCGGTCCCGATGATGAACGTCCTCAACGGCGGCAGCCACGCCGACTCCAACGTGGATTTCCAGGAGTTCATGATCGCCCCGGTGGGGGCCCCCAGCTTCCGGGAGGCACTGCGGACCGGCGCGGAGGTCTACCACCAGCTGAAGAAGGTCCTGCAGGGTCGCGGTCTCGGGACCGGACTCGGTGACGAAGGTGGCTTCGCCCCGAACCTGGACTCCAACACCGCGGCGCTCGACCTGCTGATCGACGCCATCGAGGCTGCCGGCTACCGGCCCGGCGATGACGTCGCGATCGCGCTCGACCCGGCCACCAGCGAGATCTTCGAGGACGGCAGCTACCACCTCGAGGGCGAGGGCCGGACCGCCAGCAGCGGCGAGATGGTCGAGCTGTGGGAGGATCTGATCTCCCGGTACCCGATCGTGTCGATCGAGGACGGGCTGGACGAGAACGACTGGGCCGGTTGGAGCCAGCTCACCGAACGCATCGGTGACCGTGTGCAGATCGTCGGCGACGACCTGCTGGTGACCAACCCGACGTTCGTGCGCCGCGGGATCGACGAGAAGGCGGCCAACAGCGTGCTGGTCAAGGTCAACCAGATCGGCTCGTTGACCGAGACGTTCGAGGCGGTCCAACTGGCGCACCGCGCCGGCTGGACCACGATGATCAGCCACCGCTCCGGCGAGACCGAGGACGCCACGATCGCCGACATCGCCGTCGCGGTGAACGCCGGCCAGATCAAGGCCGGCGCCCCGGCCCGCTCCGACCGGGTCGCCAAGTACAACCAGTTGCTGCGCATCGAGGAGCAGCTGGGCGGCGCGGCCCGGTACGCCGGCCGCGACGCGTTCCCCCGCGCAAGCTGACCTCCCGAAGGACCTGGACCTGAGCGCCGCCACCGATCGTCGACCGACCCCGCGCTCCGAGCGTGCGCCGGGGTCGTCGCGGCGTGGCCGGGGCTCACGGCGGGATCGGCCACGCCGTCGCGGCATCAGCCCGATGCGCCGCCGGACGCGTCAGGTGCGTGCGGCCGTCCGGGCCAAGGCGGCCCGGATCGGTCGGGGGGACCGTCCGATGATCGTCGGACTGCTGGGCGTCCTGGTGCTCGCCGCCGTGATCATCTCCGGGCCGGCGCAGAGCTACCTCGACGCCCGTGACCGGGTGGAGACCCTCGAGGAGAAGGCGGTCGCGCTCGACGACGCCAACGCGCAGCTCGAACAGCGCGTCGAGGACCTCAACGATCCCACCAACATCGAGCTGCTCGCTCGCGAGCAGCAGGGCTTCGTGCGTCCCGGTGAGGTGGCCTACGCCCTGGTGCCGCCGGAGGTCGACCGGCCGCGCATCACCGCCCCGCGCGAGACGCCGTCGGCGGACCCACCGGCGTGGTACGTGCGGGTCTGGGAGTCGATCACCGGGGGGGCGTCCGGCTGATCCTCCGGTGACGGCGGGCGTTCCCGCGGCGGGCGGTCGCGCCGTCGTCGTGACCCGGGTGTTGCCGACCTGCCCGGACCTGTCGTACCGTGGTGCAAGCGGCCGGGTCTCCCGTGTCGCTTCCGCGCGCCCCGATCGCACCCGCGTCGGGGAGTTGACGACCACGCCGCCCGGACGTGTTTCCGGTGACGGCCGAGCGGGCTCAGGTGCACGCGCGGGCACCGACGGCCTCGTGAGGAGTGATCGAGCTGCAGGAACTCCAGGGACAGATCATCAAGGGCAAGGTCGTCCGACTCGAGGAGTACGGCGCCTTCGTCGAGGTACCGACCGGTGTCCAAGCTGAAGGCGACGGCGAGGACGAGGGCGCGGGGCAGGTCATCACCGGCCTGGTCCACGTCTCCGAGGTCGACGCCGACTTCGTCGAGAACATCTACGCCTACCTCGCCGAAGGCGACGAGGTGGACGTCAAGGTCCTCGACGTCAAGGACGACGGCAAGGTCGACCTCTCGATCAAGCGCGCCGATCCCGATTGGCAGGACGAGGAGACCCCCAACCTCCGCTCCAAGCTGGACAAGGACTTCAACAAGCGCCTCCGGCGCTTCATGCACAAGTCCCAGATGATCCAGGGTGAAGCGCGCCGCCAGCGCCGCGGTCGGGTGGAGTGATCTCCACCGCCGACGGCCCGTCGGCTGACGCCGTCCGGGTCGACCCGGCAGCGTCCTACGAACGGGCCGCCGCCGCGCCCGTGGTCGACCTGGAGGAGCGCGCGGTCATCTCCGCGCAGCTCGGTCGGCCCGCGCGAGGTGACCCGGCCGTGGTCCACCGGTGCGCGTTCGGCCTGCCGACGGTGGTCCGGGTCGCGCCGCGGTTGGAGGACGGCACCCCGTTCCCGACCACCTTCTGGTTGGCGTGCCCGGTGCTGCGCTCGCGGGTCGGCACGCTCGAGGCGGACCACGCCATGGTCGGCCTCAACGAGCGGTTGGAGACCGACCCGCAGCTGGCCGCGGACTACGCCGACGCGCACGAACGCTACGTCGCGTTCCGCGACGGGCTCGCCGACGAGCCGCTGCCCGGCGCTCCCGGCGCCGGGGGGATGCCGCGGCATATCAAGTGCCTCCACGTCCATGCGGCGCACCACCTGGCGACCGGCGACAACCCGGTCGGGGCGTGGACGGTCCAGCAGGCGACGCCGGCCCCGTGCGCCGGACCCTGCGTGGACGATGACGACCGCCAACGGTGGCGTGAGCGGCTCGAGCCGTCCGAGCGGAGCTGACCATGTCCGAACCCCGTGCCGCCGTCGACGTCGGCTCCAACTCGGTCCGGCTCCTGGTCGTCGACGCCGCCGGCCGCCGGATCACCCGCGAGATGACCGTGACCCGTCTCGGTCGCGGGATGGACGCGGCCGGCCGGTTCGACGATGCGGCCCTCGAGCACACCGTCGGCACGATCGGTCGCTACCAGGACCTCTGGTCCGCCCACGGGGTCGACGGGGCGGTGCGCATCGCCGCGACCGCCGCGGT
>SKNP01000129.1 GCA_007120485.1 Nitriliruptoraceae bacterium | reverse complement strand
CTGTACCAGCTGCTGCGACCCCACCTGGTACGCGATGAGCCGCTCGAGCAGCGGGTGGAGCGGCTCATCGAGCTGCTCTGCTCGATGTTGGAGGGCATCGGCGAGGCCTGAGCGCTGCCAGGCGGCGGGCGGCAGGCAGCAGGCAGCAGGCAGCAGGCAGCAGGCAGCAGGCAGCAGGCGGCGGGCGGCGGGCCGGCCAGGTCGAGGCCGGTGCCGCGGGGCCGTTGGGCCCCTTCGCAGGGACGAACGTCCTCACTTGCCTGGCCGCCCTTGCCGCGACGCGCGGCACCTCTTACATTACATATCGTAACGTAAACAAGCGGTCGGATCGGATCCGGCCCAAACTCCAAGGAGGTCCAGTCATGCGGGGGTTCCTACGCTCACGCAAGGCGATCGGCGTGTTCATCGCCGTGATCGCTGTCCACATCCTGCTGGGGGTGGCCACGTTCGGGCCGTCCACCAGCGCGGAGCTGTCCGAGGCGCCGGTCGCGGTGCTCGACGCTGACGGTGGCGAGCTCGCCGACCAGCTGACCGGCGCCGACCTCGACGTCGTCGACTGGGAGTCGGTCACCAGCCGGGACGCCATGCACACCGCCCTGGACGACAAGGAGGTCGCTGCCGGGCTGGTGATCCCGGCCGGCACCAGCGACACGCTCGCGGCGCTCGGACCGGAGGCGACCGACCCGGTCGTGCTCGAGCTCTACGTGAACCACGGCCGCAACCCCGAGGCCGCCCAGTCCATCGAGGCGACCATCACCGCCCTGGCCGAGGGCGCCGCCGCGGAGCTCAGCGGCCAGACCCTGACCGCACTCGGCGAGACCGACGCGGTCGTCTCCCCCGCATCCGTGCCGGTGCTGGCCGACCCCATCCAGGTCGAGCCGGTCGCGGTCAACGCCCCGGCCGATGCCGCCGACGCCCAGACGCCGCTGGTCCTGGTGGCGATGCTGTGGATCGGTTCGTTGATCGCCACCCTGGTCAGCTGGCTGGGGCTGCACCGCAAGGACTCGACCCCGGCCGGGTTCCTCGGCGCGCAGCTGATCGTCGTCGCCGCGCTCGCCGTCATCCAGCCGCTGTCGATCGTGGCCGTGGGCAACTGGCTGCTCGGCATGGACATCGCCCTGACCGGTGGGCTGTTCGGTGCCCTGGCGTTGACGACCGCCCTGTTCTTCCTCATCCAAAGCGCCGTGCTGAACTGGCTGGGCTTCGGTGGCTGGCCCATCCTGGTGCTGCTGTGGCTGTTCTCCTTCACCCTGCTGTCGGTACCCGCCGAAGCGCTGGCCACCGGCTACCGGGTCCTGATCCACAGCTGGCTGCCGTCACGCTTCCCCTACGAAGCCATCCAGGGCATCGTCCACTTCGACGGCGCCGGCCAAGCCGGGCCCATGCTGGCCATCAGCGCCGCGATCGCCATCGGCGCCCTCGCCCTGCTGCTCGCCAGCTACTACCGGCTGCGCAACCGTGACCTCTCGGTCAACCCCATCGCCGAACGCGTCGCCAACGCCGGCAACAACGACGACACCGACGCTCCCGAGGCCAACGACCTCACCGACGGCGGGGACCGTCGGCCCACGCCCGCCTGACCCGACCTGGGCCCGGTGACCCCCGGCCGGGCCCCGACCGCCCCGCCCGTCACTGGCGGGGCGGTCCCCCGCCGCTCGGCCGGCCCTCCGCGTGGCCGTCCGTCGACCGACGCGGCCACCCACCCTGCGACCAACCCCAGGTGGTCCCGTGCGCCAACCACCCGCCCTGGCTGCTGCCCCGGACGGTGCATCGCGTCCGGCGGCCGAACGCTGGCGTCCGTGGCTGCGGGCCACGCTGCTGCTCACCGGCCTGGTCGTCGCCGTCCGGCTCCTGGCGCCGCAAGCCGAGGAGGTACCCGCCAGCCTGACCGCCATCCTCGACGCACACCCGGGCTGGCTGGTGGTGGCCGTCGGCCTCGCCTTCCTCCCCTACCTGGCCGCCGCCCTCGCCCTCCAAGGCGCGGTCCCCCAGCGCCTGCCGTACCGCCACCTCACCCAGATCCAGGTCGCCGGAGCGTTCGCCACCGTCATCGCACCGGCCGGTCTGGCCACCCTGGCGCTCACCGCCCGCTACCTCGATCGAGCCGGCGTCCCACGCGCCCAAGCGGTGGCCGCCGTCGCCACCGCCCGCATCGCGACCACGGCCGGCCACCTGCTCCTGCTGGTCCTGCTCGCACCGATCGCGCTCGACCACGTCACCCTCAACGCACCCCCACCGCACTGGCTGCTCCCCGCCACCGCGACCGCGACGGGCATCGCGACCATCCTCCGGCGCTCCCCCACCGCCCGCGCCCGCACCGCGACCCTCAACGCCTGGATCGGCGACCCGCTCCGCCAGGTCGCACCCAACGGCCCCCGCGCCGGACTGCTCGCCGGCGGATCCATGGCCATCAGCGCCACCCGGGCGATGACCCTCTACGCCTGCCTGCTCACGCTCGGAGCCCAAGCTCCGCTGCTGGTCGTCATCGCGCTGTTCCTGACCGCCGAAGCCGCCGGCATGCTCACCACCAGCCCCGCCGGCCTCGGCGTGATGGACGGCATCGCCATCACCGGCCTGGCCACCCTCGGCGTCGCGACCGCAACCGCCATCGCCGCGATCCTGCTGTTCCGGCTACTCACCTTCTGGACCCCCATCATCCCCGGCGCACTCACCCTCTGGCGCCTGCACCACCACCGACTCGTCTGAACCACGGGACCACCGGGCGCACCGTCTCGGCCGTCGGCGTGGACGATGCTGGGGCTGGGCTCGCCTTCGGGAGAGCGTCGAAGGTTGGCCTCAACCGTCCCCGCGACACCGGCAGGTTCGGGCGTGTCGCGCTCACCTGTCGGTCGGGATGTCGCGTGTCGGCGCGGAGGCCGCGCTCGCGACCAGCATCGCCGCGAGGAGGGCGACGGCAGCGCTGGTCCAGTGGGTGAGCCTGGGCACGAACGTTGCCAGGGGTGGGGCCAGCACGCCCCACCACGTGGCGACGAGCACACCGGCGGCGGCCAGTTGGGCGAGCCGCGCTACCCGGCGGGCCGGTGCCCACGGGGCCAGACGTCGCCGGCCGTTGATCAGGTCAGAAGCCAGTGCCACCAGGAGCACGAGGCCGGTGCCGGCGAGCAGCCCGATCACCCCACGCAAGGCCGTCGCGAGCCCATCGCTGACGCGGGTGAGGCGCAGCGAGTCGAGTTCGCGCCAGTCGGCCCACGTCGCGGCCTCGTCGATGAGCAACGGGTAGCCGCGACGGCTGTTGGTGAGTACGACGATGCCGTCGCCGGTGGCGGGCACGGCGACGTAGCCGCCGACCCAGCCCTCCTCCTCACCGGCGTGCGCGACGGCGCGCTCGCCGTTCGGCAGCGTCTCGACGAAGTGCCCCAACCCCGAGGCATCGGCCATCAGCGCATGCGGAACACCGGCGGTGTCGACATGCGGGCGGTGCAGTTCGGCGAGCGCCTCAGCAGCCAACACGCCACCGCCAGCGTCGACATCGACCGTGGCCTCGACGAACCGGGCGAGATCCACCGAGGTGGTGTGCAGCCCACTGGCACCGACCGGCGCCGGCCAGTCGACCGGCACCGGCTCACCGTCGGCGGTGTGACCGGTGGCTGCGCGCTCGGCCAGCGACGCGTCGAGCGCGAACGTCGAGTCGTCCATGCCCAGCGGTCCGAGCACGACCTCGTCCATGACCTCGGGCAGGGGCGCGTCACCGGCTTCCTCGACCAGCAGGGCGAGCACCGAGAAGCCGGGGTTGGAGTACACGAAGCCCTCACCGGGTTCGCGTTCGAGCGTGAACAGCTCCCGGTCGACCTGTCCCCCGCGCAGCTGCTCGGTGGAGGTCGGCAGCCCACCGATCGCGAACGGAAGGCCCGCGGTGTGAGCCAGCAACCGGCGCGGGGTCACCTGCTGGGTCGGGTACGACGACTCGGAGAGCTGCCAGCCGTCGAGCTGCGCCTCGACGGGAGCGTCGAGGTCGACGGAGCCCTCCTCGGCGAGCGCGACCGTCGCCCAAGCGATCAGTGACTTCGAGATCGAGCCCGCTTGGAACACGGTGTCAGCGGTGACGGGGATGCCCGTCTCGTGGTCGGCCACGCCGAAGCCGTCGGCCCAGGCCAGCTGACCGTCGACCACGACCGCGACCGCCGCGCCCGGCACCTCGTCGCGCTCAAGCCGCTCCGGTACCCGAGCGGCGACCCCGTCGGTGTACTCCTCCAAGGAAGCAGGCTGCGCAGCCCCCGGCACGAGCCAGCCCGCGACCACCCCCAGCGCCGCCGCGACGAACGGCAGCAGCCAACGCCCCCAGCGCGACGTCACGAGACCGACCGGCACGGATCGCCGAGCGGGGCCGCGTATCGTGTCGATCTCAGGCCTCCTGGAGATCCCGAGGGCGGGTCATCCACTTCCAGCCCGCGATGACGAGGACGAGCGCCATCGCGGCTTCGACGCCGACTTGCAGCAGTGGCGCGTCCGCGTCCCACAACTCGCGCATCACGTTGCCGACGGCGTGGAACGCCACCGCCGCGAACGCCACGCCGCCGGTGGCGTTGTACAGCCACCCGTAGACCACCGCCAGGACCACAGGACCGGCCTGGAAGCCCCAGAACGCCACCGAGCCGACACCGAGGGTCTGCTGGTAGGTGCCCTCGAGGAAGAACAACGGCAGGTGCCACAACGTCCAGACCACACCGATCACCAGACTCGCGACCACGACCGGCAGCCGCTGTTGCAGCCCGCGCTGGGCGTAGCCACGCCATGCGGGCTCCTCGATACCGCCAGCGACGAAACCGACGAGCAGGAACACCGCCGGACCGGTCAGTGCCGGAGGGAGTCCGGCGGCGCCACGAGCGAACACCGCGGGCACCACGGCGAAGGCCACGAGCAACCCCACCAGCCCCGCGTACCACCGCAACGGCAGCGTGCGTGGGTCGAAGCAGCGAAGGAGGAACGAACCCGGCGTCTCATCGCCGTACCCGCGCCGCAACAGCACGGTCGGCACCACCAGCGGGCCAAGCGCTCCCGCGACGGTGAGCAACACGGTCGGGAACTGCAGCCAGCCCTGACCGGTGAGCGTTGCCATCCACCAGCACGCCCAGCTCCAAACGAGGAGTCCGGCGAGCATCGACCAGGGAGCCAGGCCGCGCTCGGTCCGCCGCTCGGGTCCTGGCCCGCCCATCTGAGGCCTCCTGGAGGTAGCGGCGGTGGCCCCCACACCGACCCCGGCCGCGGCAACGCCGACACGGACACCGACACCGACACCGACACCGACACCGACCATTGTCGCCGATGCCGCGAGGTCGAGGTCGATCATCCGGAGAGCGGTGGCGTCAGCGAGCGGGCTGGCCAGCGAGCAAGCCCGGACACGGCTGAAAGAAGGCCGTGACGTTGGGCCCTAGCGCGGTGCACCACCACTGTTGACGGTGAGGGGCCCGGAAGGGAGACGCATCATGGACGCCGATCAGGCCACCTCGATGCTGTCGGACGAGGCCCTGGCCTTCAACGCCTGCGAGCAGTGCCTCTACGACTTCCGCACCGACGAGGGCGCGTTCACCTGCAACTACTACGAGTGCCCTTACCTGCCCGAAGAACTGGACGTGTGGTGCCCGACGTGCCGGTACAACTTCATGGTCGACGACGGCAACCCCGCGTGCGGTGACCCGCCGGACTGTGACTTCGCCAAGGAGACCGCGCCCCAGCGGGTGGCTGCGCTGGACGTCTGGCTGACGTTGCGCGGCTCCTGACCGCGGCCAAGGCAGGCCGAGCCCTGGCCTGGTAACAGCGATCGTCCTCCAGCATCACCGGTGGCCCAGCCAGGAACCGACAGGCTGGGCCACCAGCGACGACGTGCTTCGCGATCAACCCGTCGGGCACGCCTCGTTCAACGCGGCGACGACCTCATCGGTCGCGATCCCAAGCTCGATCGCGTAGTCGGTGAGCACCTGGTTCGCCAAGGCGGGGTTGGTGCGGTGGACGGCCAGGACCTCGGGGAACGGCAGGATGTCACCGCTGCCGATGGGGTACTCGAGGCCGTTCCTCGCGACCGAGGCGAGCAGCCCTTGGCTCTGGAGCACACCGATGCCGAACTGCTGACAGGCGATGCCTGCAGGCTTACCGGACCCACCGACACCCGCCGGTGGACCGGCAGCTGCAGCGGGAAGTGCGGAGAGAAGCAGGAGGCTGGCGGCGATCATTCCGACGAGCAGGCGACGCATATGACCCTCCGGGGCGTGTGTGGTCGGATCGGACGATGAAGCTCCGTAGTTGGAGGACCCGTTGTACTGGCTGCCGGGCGTGAAGCGTCCACGTGCCCCGCGGCCGGCCTCGTAGGCGAACACCGGGGTCGACCGCCATGCCGTCATGCGCGGACCGGTCGACCGTCACCGGCCAGTCGGCCGTGCGCGACGGGTGCTCGTTCGACCACCGTTCCGGCTCCCGAGCACCGAAGCTCAGGCCGGCGGTCGCGACCCGAGCTCGAGAGGTGTGTCCGTCCGCGCCACCGCCGACGGGTCGGCCGCAGGTCGAACCGCCGCAGGCCGACTCCCGGCGGAGATCGCAGGGCCAGGTCAGCGACAGACCGACCGGTCCGAGGTCGTACGCTCCCCCGCCGACGAAGGGAACCCGATGACCACCATCACACGTGCGATCGGCGCCGTCCTGATCGCGGTCGGACTTGTCGCCTACCTGGGCACGGGCGCGGAGAGCGTGACGGCCGCGGCTCCGGCCGCCCTCGGCCTGTTGCTCCTCGTGTTCGGGATCCTGGCCGGACGCGAACACCTCCATCAGCACATGATCCACGCCGCGCTCGTGGTCGCACTGCTCGGCCTGGTCGCCAGCGCCATGCCGCTGGCCGAGCTGCCCGCGCTCCTTGGAGGCGGCGAGGTGGAGCGTCCGGCGGCCGTGCTCGCCTCGACCGCGATGGCGCTGCTGTGCCTGGTCTACCTCGTGCTTGGCATCCGCTCGTTCGCGGCTGCCCGCCGCAGCCGCGACCAGGCCTGAGCCGTCACGATCGGAGCGTAGGGATGCGCAGTCGGTTCCGGCTGGAGACCAACCCAGCGGTGTTCACCACCTCGGTGGTGGTGATCCTGCTGTTCCTGGTCGTCGGTGTGGCAGCGACCGAACAACTCGGTCGGGTCTTCGAGACGTTGCAGGACGGGATCGCCTCGACGCTCGACTGGTACTACATCCTGACCGTGTCCGCCTTCCTGGTGTTCGTGGTGTGGCTGGGTGCCAGCCGGTTCGGGCGCAAGCGGCTCGGCGGGGACGACGAACGACCCCGCTACCGCTACGTGACCTGGTTCGCGCTGCTGTTCACCGCCGGCATGGGGATCGGGTTGGTCTTCTGGTCCGTCGCCGAACCGCTGACCCACCTGGCCGATCCGCCGATGGCCGAGTCGGGGACCCCCGACGCGGCCCGCGAAGCGATGCAGTTCACGTTCTTCCACTGGGGGCTGCACGCCTGGGCCGTCTACGTCGTGGTTGGCCTGTCCCTGGCCTACTTCGCCTACCGGCACGACCTGCCGCTGACGATGCGTTCGACGTTGTACCCACTGCTCGGTGAGCGCATCCACGGACGGCTCGGCGACGCCGTGGACGTCTTCGCGGTCTTCGGGACCATGTTCGGGGTGGCGACCTCGCTCGGGTTCGGTGTGCTGCAGGTCAACGCCGGCCTGGCCTCCCTGGGGCTGCTGGAGACCTCCACCACCACGCAGCTGGTGATCATCACCGTCGTCACGCTCGCAG
>SKNP01000408.1 GCA_007120485.1 Nitriliruptoraceae bacterium | reverse complement strand
CCCACGACGTCGCGTTCGGCGCCAGCGGCCGCAACGGTGGCTTCGCGATGACGTTGCTTGACTTCGACCTGCACCGCTTCGCGGGCAACTGGGGCGATGAGGCCGCCGCGCACGCGCACCGCGCGGTCGCCAGGTCCGTCCACGAGATCGATCGAACGGTGCGCGAGGAAGGCATCGACGCGGAGCTCGAAGCGACCGGGCTGCTGCGGGTCGCGACCAGCGAGGCGCAACTCGCCCGCATCCAGCGCGACCGCGAGACCGCGGACCGGCTGGGCCTGGACGGGTTCCGGTTGCTCGATCGCGACCGAACGCGAGCGGCGCTGGACTCGCCCAGCTACCTCGGCGGCCTGCACGAGGACGCCTGCGCGATCGTGAACCCCGCCAAGCTGGTCGTCGGTCTCGCCCGGGTCCTGCGGGCCCGGGGGGTCCGGATCTTCGAGGGTTCACCGGTGCTGGAGCTCACCGAGGCGGACGGTGGGGTGACCGCGGTCACCCCACACGCCACGGTCCGAGCCGACACGGCCGTCCTGGCGACCAACGCCTGGGCGCACCGGTTCCCGGCCGCGCGTGGCTGGAGCGTGCCGATGTACACCTACATCGTGGTGACCGAGCCGCTGTCGGACGCCCAGTGGGAGCGCATCGGCTGGCAGGGTCGGCAGGGGGTCGAGGACGCGCGCAACTACGTGCACTACTTCCGGCCGACCGCCGATGGCCGGATCCTGTGGGGCGGGACGGATGCGGTCTACCGCTACGGCGGCCCGATCTCGCCCCGTCGCGACCGCAACGAACCCATCCGGCGCCGTCTCGAGCGTGAGCTGCTGGGAACCTTCCCCCAGCTCGGCCGCGTCCGGTTCAGCCACCACTGGGGCGGCCCCATCGCGATCACGAGCCGGTTCGTGCCCCGGATCGGACGCTTCGACGGCGGCCGGATCCACTACGCGTTCGGCTACTCCGGTCACGGCGTCGCCCCGGCCCACACCGCCGGTCGCATCCTGCGCGACCTGATCCTGGGCCGCGACACCGACGACACGGCCGTGTGTTTCGTCGATCACGCGCAGACACCGTTCCCGCCCGAGCCGCTGACCTGGATCGGGGCGGAGCTCACCCGTCAGGTGCTGCAGCGCCAGGATCGGCGGATGGACGCCGGTCACGACGGCGGCGAGGTCGATCCGCTGATCCTGCGCGCCCTCGACCGGTTCGCCTGACCCGCCGGCGAGCGACGGCCGGCGCCCCCTCTGCGGGTGACGCCGGCCGTCGTGGTTGCTCGCGGTTCAGCTCCCGCGGACCGACAGCTCGGAGCGCACGTCGATCACGCCGTCGACCTCCGCGACCGCGGCGAGCAGTTCCGCTTCGGTGCTGGAGGCGTCCACGGTGCCCTTGAGCGCCACGGCACCCGGGCCATCGATCCGCAGCACGACGCCGTCCACGTCGTCGCGGTGGCCGAGCACCTCGCTCTTGACGCGCTGCTCGAGGAGCTTCGGGTCGTCGGGCACGTCGTCGGGGGTGAGCTCCTTGGCTGCCTCGATCGCGCTGCCCTTGGCCTTGTCCACCGTGCGCTTGGCGGTGCCGCCGGCCTGATCGGCGACGTCGCGGGCACGAGCGACCGCCTGGTCGGACAGCTGCGCCCGCCGGGCCTGGCCACGGTCGGGATCGGCGAGGTAGGTGGCTGCGACGCCGACACCCGCCCCGACCAGGACCCAGAACAGCTTGCGGGGAAGCGTGGTCCGCTTGCGGATGCTGACCAGTTCCTCGAGCCGGTCGGTGATCGTCGACTCCGCCGCGTCGATCCGGTCGGTGACGGCCTCCTGCGCGTCATCGACGCGATCGCCGAGCTTGCTGACCTCACGGAAGATCGAGCCGCCATCGGCACGCACCGCGTCCGCGGTCCGGTCCCGGAAGCCTTCCATCGCGCTGGTGACGCGTTCGCCGACGCGTCCTGCCTGATCGCTCAGCTTGTCCTGCACCTCATCGACCTTCCCCTCGACGTCATCCAGTTCCATCGTCATCGGTGGTCCCTTCGCGTTGGGTCGCCGACGTCGGACCGTCGGCCGGGCCCGAGCGGGCGGTGGAGATGAGCGCCCGAGCGGTTCGTCTCCCAGCGTCGTCCGGTGGCCCGCTGGGAGCTAGCCCTGAGCGGCCCCCATCGGACGAGTGGTCGTTCGTCCATGGTGCCGGACCTCGGCGACGGGCGCTGCTCCGGATCCGGTGCACCTCGCCTGCTGACCGACCACGGGAGCTACCGTGCGTCAGATGAGCGACCCCCAGCTGTTCGGCGACGCGCCGGCGGGTACCGGGGCGGCACCGAGCGGTGCGCCGCCGGACCGCGCCGCGCCGTCGAGCGTGCCCAGCGCCATGCCCCTGGCGGCCCGGCTGCGACCGCGCCACCTCGACGAGTACGTCGGGCAGTTGGACGCGCTCGGTCCGGGCAAGCCGCTGCGCGCGATGCTGGACCGCGGTGACCTGCGCTCGCTGATCCTCTGGGGCCCGCCCGGGGTCGGCAAGACCTCGCTGGCGGCCGTGATCGCCACCCACGTCGATGCGGCTTGGGACGAGCTCTCCGCCGTGACCGCCGGGGTCAAGGACGTCCGACGCGCCATCGACGAAGGTCGCAGCCGGCTCGACCTGCGCGAGCGACGCACCGTGCTGTTCGTCGACGAGATCCACCGGTTCAACAAGGGCCAGCAGGACGCCCTGCTCCCCGGGGTGGAGGCGGGCTGGGTCATCCTCATCGGGGCCACCACGGAGAACCCCTTCTTCGAGCTCAACCCACCCCTGTTGTCGAGGTGCCAGCTGGTCCGCCTCGAACCGCTCGAGGAGGAGCACGTCCGGACCTTGCTGGCCCGGGCGTGCGCGGACGTGGACCGCGGTTTCGGCGGCCGGGTCGAACTGGCCGACGACGCGGTCGACCATCTGGTCCACGTCGGTGACGGTGACGCCCGTGCGTCGCTGAGCGCGTTGGAGGTCGCCGCGGCTGCCGCGGGCGTGACCGGCCCGGGCACCGACGGGCCCAGCATCCACCTCGACGTCGATGCCGTGGCGGACGCGATGCACCGGTTCCGCTACGACAAGGCCTCGGACAGCCACTACGACACGATCTCCGCGTTCATCAAGTCGTTGCGGGGCTCCGACCCGGACGCGGCGGTGTACTGGCTGCTGCGGATGCTCGAGTCCGGCGAGGACCCGCGGTTCATCGCCCGACGGCTGGTGATCTTCGCCTCCGAGGACATCGGGCTCGCTGACCGGCAGGCGTTGCCGCTGGCGGTCGCCGCCTTCGACGCGCTCGACAAGGTCGGCCTGCCGGAGGCCCGCTACGCCCTGACGCATGCGGTCATCGCCCTCGCGGTCGCGCCGAAGTCCAACCGGGTCACCCAGGCGATCTCCGCCGGGCTGGACCTGGTGCACCGTCACGGCAACCTGGCGGTCCCGCCGCATCTGCGCGACGCGCACTACTCCGGCGCGCAGCGGCTCGGGCACGGCGCCGGCTACGACTACCCTCACGATCACCCGAGCGGGTTCGCTGCTGCGCAGCGATACCTTCCGGACGAGCTCGACGGCGTCCGGCTCTACGAGCCGAGCCGCCACGGGCACGAGAACTACGTCGCCGACCGGCTGGACCAGCTGCGCGAGGAGGCTCGCCAGGCCCGCCGATGATGTGTGGCGGCCGACGCCGCCACATCCGACGCGACGCCACGAGGATCCACCAGCGCACCGCCGGACCAGCTGCCGTACCGCAGGAGGACGTGCTCACGTGACCGTCAGGGACTGGGCCATCGTGTTCGCCGTCGTGTTCTGGGGTGCCCTGGTCGTGATGGCCTGCTGGGCGCTGACCAAGGTCGTCGGGCTGCTCGAGGAGGCGACGCGCGACCTGCGCGAGACCACCGACCGCGTGCTGCCGACCCTGGAGCAGGTCACCGAGACCGCGGCCGGGGTCAACGTCGAACTGGCGCGCATCGACACGATCGTCGCCGGCGTCCAGTCGATCACGGCGACGACCGACCAGCTGGTGGGGGTGGTGCACGCCACCGTGTCGAACCCGCTGATCAAGGCGGCCGCCTTCGCCGCCGGGACCGCCCGAGCGACCCGCAAGCTGCGGGACTGAGCCGACCGTGTCGTCCCGGTCGTACCGGGCACCGAACCACCACAGGAGCTCGTCGTGAAGCGCGCGTTCACCCTGGCACTCGGCCTCGGCGCCGGGCTGCTCGTCGGCGCGTACGTCGTCAAGCGGCTCGACGAGGCGCAGCGGGCGGTCGCGCCGACCAACCTCGCCGGGCACGCTGGTCGCGCCGCTGGCACCTTGAGCGAACGCCTACGTGCGGCCGCAGCGGAAGGCCGGCAAGCTGCCGCGGACCGCGAGGCCGAGCTTCGCTCGCAGTTCGCGGTCCCCGGTGTCCGCGAACAGCTGGGTGGCTGATCGCGCGACGCCGGCCGAGACGACCCTGCTGACCCCGACGACGCGCTTGCTGCGCCGAACCGTGCCCGTGATGCGCGCCCGCCGATGAGGACCTTGCCCGTGGACTCCCTGACGATCCGAGAGACGTTCCTCGACTTCTTCGAGCAACGGGGCGCCCGCCGTTACCAGAGCGCCCCGCTGATCCCCAACGACCCGTCGCTGCTGCTGACGATCGCCGGGATGGTGCCGTTCAAGCCGTACTTCCTCGGCGACGCCACCCCACCGAGCCCGCGGGCGGTCAGCTTCCAGAAGTGCGTGCGCACCAACGACATCGACAACGTCGGTCGGACCACCCGGCACCTGTCGATGTTCGAGATGCTGGGCAACTTCTCGTTCGGTGACTACTTCAAGCGCGAAGCGATCCGGTGGGCGTGGGAGCTGTCGATCGGACCGTACGGCCTCGATCCCGACCGCATCTGGGTCACGATCCACGAGACCGACGACGAGTCGGAGGCGATCTGGCTCGAGGAGACCGACGTCCCGCTCGACCGGATCCAGCGCGTCGGCGCGCCCGAGGGCAGCACCCGGATGGACGCCTCCGACAACTTCTGGTCGACCGGCGGCGCCGGCCCCTGCGGCCCCTGCACCGAGCTGCACTACGACCGTGGCCCCGAGTGGGGCCAGGAGGGCGGCCCCGAGGTCGACGGGGAGCGCTACCTCGAGTTCTACAACCTGGTGTTCATGCAGTTCGTCCAGGACGAGGACGGCGAGGTCGGTGGCCCGCTGCCCAAGCCCAGCGTCGACACCGGGTTGGGGCTGGAGCGGATGGCGATCCTCCAGCAGGACGTCGACAACGTGTTCCAGACCGACCTGTTCGCGCCGTTGCTGGCCCGCGCGGGTGAGCTGACCGGCGTCGCCTACGGGCAGGACGACACCCACGACGTGTCGTTGCGCGTGATCGCCGAGCATGCCCGCACCTCCGCGTTCCTGATCGGCGACGGGGTGCTGCCCGCCAAGGAAGGCCGCGGCTACGTGCTGCGGCGCCTGCTGCGCCGGGCCGTGCGACACGGCCAGCTGCTGGGCTTCAACGTGGCCGGCACCGACCAGGGCACGGGCGATGACGGCCTGCTGGTCCCGATGGTCGAGGCGGTCATCGAGCACATGGCGGCCAGCTACCCGGACCTGGAGAAGCAGCGGGAGCTGATCACCCGGATCGCCGGGGCGGAGGAGGCGGACTTCGGCACCCGTCTGCGCCAGGGCCTGGACAAGGTCGACCAGGTCATCGCTGGCGTGCGCGGCGGTGATGGGGACCAGGCCTTCCCCGGCGACGTCGCGTTCGAACTGCACGACACCTACGGCTTCCCGATCGACCTGACGGTGGAGATCGCCGAGGACGCCGGTCTGGAACTGGACCGCGACCGGTTCGAGACGCTGATGGACGAGCAGCGGGCCCGGGCCCGCGCGGCCGCCAAGAAGGGCGGCGGGGTCCCCGTGGAGACCTACCGCGAGGCCGCGTCGGCCGTCGGTACGACGGAGTTCGTCGGCTACGACGCGCTCGCGGCCGAGGCTCAGCTGGGTGCCATCGTCACCCCCGGCGGCCTGCGCAGCGGCGCGTCCGAAGGTGACGAGGTCGAGGTCGTGCTGCCGCGCACGCCGTTCTACGCCGAGGGTGGTGGCCAGATCGGCGACGCCGGGGTGCTGGAGACCCCCACGGGCCGGCTCGAGGTGCTCGACACCCAGGAGGCCCTCGACGGCCTGACCGTCCACCGCGCGCGCGTCGTCGCCGGCGAGGTGGCCACCGGGCAGGGGGTCGAGGCCCGCGTCGACGCCGACCGACGGGTCGCGACCGCACGCAGCCACTCCGCGACGCACGTGCTGCACGCCACGATCAAGGAGCTGCTGGGCGACCACGCGCAGCAGGCCGGCTCGCTGGTGACCCCCGGGCGGCTGCGCTTCGACTTCCCGCACTTCGAGCAGGTGCCGCGCGAGACCGTCGAGGTGGTCGAGCGCACCATCAACGAGCGGGTGCTGGCCGACCCGTACGTGCAGAGCGAGGTCATGCCGCTGGACGAGGCCAAGGCGGCCGGCGCGGTCGCCAACTTCGGCGACAAGTACGGCGAGGTCGTCCGCGTGGTCACCATCGGCGACTTCTCCAAGGAGCTGTGCGGCGGCACGCACGTCCCGTCGGGGGCGACGATCGGCACGATCACGGTGGTCCGTGAGGAGTCGATCGGGTCGAACACCCGCCGGATCGAAGCGTTGACCGGCGAGGACGCCCTGCGCTACCTCAGCCACGAGCGGCTGGTCGCGGAGGAGGTCTCGCGCCTGCTGGACGTCCCCACCGAACAGGCCGTGGAGCGGGTCAGCTCGCTGCTGGAGCGGTTGAAGGCCAGCGAGAAGCAGCTGGCCGCGGCCCGCGGCGCGGCCATCTCCCAGGACGCCGGACGCATCGCCGAGGCGGCCGAGCGGGTCGACGGGCTCGCCGTCGTCACCCACCGCGTGGACGGCGTGGCGATGGATGACCTGCGGCGTCTGGCGACGGAGATCCGCGGCCACCTCGGCACCCGCGCGGTCGTCGTGGTCGGAACCGCGACCGAGGACGGCAAGGCGCAGCTGGTCGGGGCGGTCACCTCCGACCTGGCCGACGACGGGGTCCAGGCGCGCGAGATCCTCCACCCGGCGGCCCAGCTGGTCGGTGGTGGCGCCGGGGGCAAGGGCGACCTGGCGCAGGCGGGTGGCAAGCAGGCCGAGCAGCTCGATGCCGCCCTGGCGGTCGCCGCCGACCAGGCTCGTACGGCCGCAGGTGGCACGTGAGCGCCGGTGCCGCGGGGTTCGGTGACCCGCTGCCGGCGACCGGCCGGATCCTCGGCATCGACCTGGGCGAGGTCCGGGTGGGCCTCGCGCTGTCCGACCCGGGCCAGGTCGTCGCCTCGCCCGCGGAGACCCTGCACGTCCCGCGCGATCAGGACGGCCCGGCGATCGATGCGCTGGCCGACGCGGCCGTGCGGTTGGAGGCCGCCGCGCTGGTGATCGGCTACCCCCGGCGCCTGGACGGTCGCGAGGGCGCCCCCGCACAGCGCGCCAAGCGGTTCGCGGACGCGTTGCGGACACGGACCGGGCTGCCCACGCGGCTGATCGACGAGCGGTTCAGCACGGTGGAGGCCGAGCGCGTGCTGCTCGACGCCGACGTCTCCCGTCGAGACCGCAAGTCGTCGGTCGACCGGGTAGCCGCGAGCGTCCTGCTCCAGACGGTGCTGGAATCCCAGCGCCGTGACCCCGCCAACTGATCGACGAGCAAAGGTTCCCGAGGTGGCGCTCAGCCGAGGTTCGCGGTGGTTCGTGGGGTGG
>SKNP01000042.1 GCA_007120485.1 Nitriliruptoraceae bacterium | reverse complement strand
CGCGTCCGAGCACGCGGAACAAGCGTCCGAGCGCCATCAGCGTCATCACCATGCTGCCCACTTCCGGGATGGCCGCCCGGCGGGGCCGACCTCATCGGTGTCGCTCGCCACGCGACGGGGGACCAGGCGGTTGCCACGAGCCGGCGGCCACCTCGATGTCTCGACCCGCCAGAGGGAGCATCTTCACAATGTCGATGCGTGTCAACGACGTGCCTCCGCCTTGGCGTGGGTTCAGGGCTTCACCACGACCTTGCCGACGTGGTCCCGGGCGAGGAAGGCACGCTGCGCGTCCACGAAGGCGCCCAGCCCCTTGAACCCCTCGACCGGGGGCCGGATCCGACCAGCGTTAGCCAGACCGACCAGGTCACGGAACTGACGACGGGTGTGCATCGTGGAGCCGATCAGCCGCTGCTGGTGGAGGTAGAGCTCGCGCACGTCGAGGCGGATCGCCGCGCCCGCCATCGCGCCGGAGATCACCGCCCGGCCGCCTTCGGCCAGCGCCGGGAGCAGCTGCTCCAGCTGCGGGCCGGCCACCACGTCGATGATCGCGTCCAACTCGCCGACCGCGTCCGCCAGCTCCGCCGCCGGGACCGTGTCGCGCTCGACCGTCCGGTGCGCACCGGCAGCGCGGACCCGTGCCGCCATCGTGCGACGGGTGACCGCCACCACCTCGACGTCCCGGGCACGGCCCAGCTGCACCGCGGCCAGGCCGACGCCACCGGAGGCGCCGGTGACCACGATCCGGTCACCAGCGGCCAGCTCGGCCCGGTCGAGCATCCCCCACGCGGTCCCGTAGGCGATCGGCAGCGCCGCCAGCTCGGCGTCCGTCAGCGGGCTCGAACCCACCTCGTGCGCGGCGCTCGCCGACACGGTCGCGTACTGCGCGAAGGCACCGTCGTGCTCGGAGCCGAGCAACCCGCACGGCAGGGTGTCGTCACGGGCGTCGGGGTAGGTCGCGGGGTCGATCAGGACCCGCTCCCCCACGCGCGCATCGTCCACGTCCGTACCGACCGCGACGACGCGACCGACGAGGTCGCCACCCTGGATCCGCGGGAAGGACAGGGGCACGCCCCGCCAGCCGACGGCCGACGACAGCTCGGTGGCGTAGCTGCCCTCGCGGCTCCAGACGTCGGTGTTGTTGAGGCCGGCCGCGGTCACCTCGACCAGCAACTCGTCCGGCCCGGGATCCGGGCGCAGGACGTCGCGGCGGATCTCGAGGACCTCGGGACCGCCGTGGCCGGTGGTGACCACCGCGGTCATGGTCGAGGGCGGAGGCGTCGAGGGCGGAGGCGTCGAGGGCGGAGGCGTCGAGGTGGTGGGCGACATCGTCGGCGTCCGGTCGTCGGGGGGCGGGCGGCGGCGAACGGCGCGCAAGGCGGCGAACGGCGCGCAAGGCGGCGAACGGCGCGCAGAGCAGCGAACGGCGCGCAGAGCAGCGAACGGCGCGCAGGGCGGCGAACGGCGCGCAGGGCGGCGAACGGCGTGCGGCGTCGTCCGGCCCTGCGGCTGGAACGTCGCCACGGCTCAGCATCCTCGTCGCCGGCGCCACATCGCGCGACTGGCAGTCATGCCACCTATCATCGCGATCCTGCCAACCGCGCGGCGGTGCCGGATCGTCGTGGCCACCCAACCAGGAGGTCGGGCATGGTCCATCGGGTCGTGACGGTCCTGGCACCGGGGGCGAGCCCGTTCGAGTTCTCCGTCGCCATGGAGGTGTTCGGCCGCGAGCGGCCCGAACTGGGTGGGACGCTCTACGACCACCGGCTGGCCGCCACGACGCAGCCGGTCGAGACGTGGGGCGGCGGCCAGCTGGACACGGGCCACGGCTTGGAGGAGCTCGAGCATGCCGACACCGTCGTGGTTCCCGCCGGTCCGACCGACGACATCCCCGGGGAGGTCCTCGCGGGCGTGCGCGACGCCTACGAGCGGGGCGCGCGGACCGTCTCGTACTGCTCCGGCGCGTTCACGCTGGCCGCGGCGGGGATCCTGGACGGTCGGCGCGCGACCACCCACTGGCTGCACGTCGACGAGCTGCGCCGCCGGTTCCCGAAGGTCCGCGTCGACCCGGACGTGCTCTACGTCGACGACGGGCAGGTCCTGACGTCCGCCGGAACCGCCGCGGCGATCGACCTATCACTGCACATCGTGCGGGGCGACCACGGCGCGCAGATCGCCAACCTCATCGCCCGCCGCATGCTGGTCCCGCCCCACCGGGACGGTGGCCAGACCCAGTTCGCCGTCTCCCCCGTGCCGACCGCACATGACGACGACCCGCTCGGGTCGCTCCTGACGTGGATGATCGACCACCTCGACGAGCCGTTGACCGTGGACCGGTTGGCTGGGCTGGCCACGATGAGTCCTCGCACCTTCGCCCGCAGGTTCCGTCAGGCCACCGGGACCACGCCCCTGCGGTGGCTGCACCACCAACGGGTCGTGCGCGCCCAGGAACTGCTGGAGGTCACCCACCTGACGATCGACGCGATCGCGGGGCGCGTCGGGTTCGGCAACGCCGCGAACCTGCGCGAACACTTCCACCGCACCGTCGGCACCACCCCGTCGGCCTACCGGCAGCGGTTCCGCCGCGACGCCGCGTAGTCCGCGGCTGGGGACGGGGCGCGACGCCACGTCGGCCGCGCCTGGGGACGTGCCGCGAGACCACGTCGGCCACGGCTGGGGGCGTTGCGCGACGCCACGTCGGCCACGCCACGTCGGCGATGCGCCGCGGTGTCGATCAACCCTCGGCGAGGAAGTCCGCCAGTTCGACGGTCAACCGCGCCGGCGCGTCGAACTGGATCAGGTGGTTGGCGTGCGGGACCGTGACCAACCGGCTGCCGGGGATCAGCGCGTGCAGTTCGTACGCCTGCGCCAGCGGGAGCCAGGCGTCATCCTCGCCCCAGACGATCAGCACCGGTAGGTCCAGTTCGCCGTAGCGGGGCTGGACCTGGTCGGTCATCGATGCGTCGTTCTGCACGATCTGCCGGTACAGCGCGGCGCGTCCGACCGATCCGGTCCAGGGCGCAGCGAGCCGGTCGACCACCCGGCCGTCGAGGTGGTGGTTCACCGGCCACGACACGTAGCCACGGACCATGGCGTCGTGGAGGGGGTCCGGGAGGCGCTGCAGGACGTCCGCGTGCTCCCGCGCCAGCTGGAAGAACCCGGTGCCCCACGGCGCCACCGAGACGGCGTCGACCAGGGCGAGTCGGTCGTAGGCCACGCCCTCGAGCAGGTGCGCTCGCAGGGCGATGGCGCCCCCGAAGTCGTGGCCGACCACCGCCGGCGCGACCAGGCCCCAGTGGTCCAGCAGCGCCGCGAAGGTCCGTGCCTGCGCCGCCAGGGAGACGTGCTGTCCGTCCCTCATCTCGCTGCGGCCGTAGCCGGCGAGGTCCCAGACGTACACGGTGTGCCGCGCCGCGAGGCCCCGCGCGATCTCGGCCCAGACGTAGGACGAGAACGGGGTGCCGTG
Organism: Nitriliruptoraceae bacterium; assembly: GCA_007120485.1. Taxonomy (GTDB): domain Bacteria; phylum Actinomycetota; class Nitriliruptoria; order Nitriliruptorales; family Nitriliruptoraceae; genus SKTG01. Next base: position 4,311 of record SKNP01000042.1, on the reverse strand, counting down.
CACCAGCACGACCGGTGGTCCATCGCCGAGCACGTCCCAGCGGAGCTCACCCTGCTCGCTCGCGAAGCTCCGCCGCAGTTCCCAGTCCGACATGGATCGGCCCCTGTTCAGGTTCGTCGACCGCACGGGTGGGCACACGGAGCCCGCCCGTCGACGTCAGCCAAGCATGTAGCGGCGAGGTCAGCCGGAGCGACCCGTCTCCATACCGCCCGTACCGCCCGTACCGCCCGTCAGGGCCTGGTCGAAGAACCCACGTTCGCGCAGCGTCGAGGTCCGCTCCCCACCGCTCGGCGTAGCTGCGGTGCACCCGCAGCTCCTCGAAGACCCCGTCGAGCATGGTCCGCAGCGTCAGCATCGTGTCCAGATCGCTCGTCTTGGCGAGCGCGACGGCGTACGCCCGCGCGGGGTCGGCGAGCGCCCCCTCGCCCCACGAGCCGGCGACGGGCGCACCAGCCAACCCCTGGTTCACGCGCCGGACGGCGACGATCCGGCGGGATCCAGCGGCAAGCGCATGAGCACGCGGGGGAAGCCGCCGGACACCGACCGCGTGTCGGCGGCTCTGGTGAAGCCCGCCTGCTCGAACAGCCCACGCGTCCCGACGTACGCCAGCGTGGGGTCGACCTTCGCCCCCTGGTTGTCCACGGGGTAGCCCTCGACCGCTGGAGCGCTTTGGGAGCGTGCGTACGTCACCGCACCGGACAGCAACTCGTGCGAGATCCCACGACGACGGAACCCGGGACGGACCCGGATGCACCACACCGACCAGACCGGCAGGTCGTCGACGTGGGGGATCTTCCGCGAGCGGGCGAACGGCAGCTCCGAGCGGGGCGCCACGGCGGCCCAGCCGGCCACCTCGCCATCCTCGTAGGCCAGCACACCGGGCCCCTGGTCGCGGCCGCACAGCGACCGGACGTACTCCCCTCGCGCCGGACCGATGAGCTCCCGGTTGGTCCTGGCGTCCACCCGATGGCTCAGACACCAGCACACGGTCGCATCGGGCCGCTTCGGGCCCAGCATGACAGCGACGTCATCGAAGCGGTCCGCTGTCGCCGTTGCCACCTCGACGGTCATCGCGTCCCCCGTTCGACGACCCGTGCCGGGTCCGCTCGCCGCTGGGACGCGGCGGCGCTGCGGTCGTCGGACGCCATCATGGCGGTGCCGCTGCCCGAGGTCCACCCCTGGCTAGGGTGCCGCGAGCGGCTTCGGTCCACCTCGAAGGCGGGGCACGGTGGCGTACGTCAGTCTCATCACGCTCGGCGTGGCCGACCTCGAGCGCGCGACGCGCTTCTACGAGGCGATGGGGTGGCACCGGTCGTCGGCGTCCGTCGAGGGCGTGGTCACGTTCCTGCGTGGCGGCACGACCGTCCTGAGCCTGTTCGGTCGCGAGGATCTGGCGGCGGAGGCGCACCTCCCCCCGGCCGCGGGCGATGGCGCCTCGTTCGCGCTGGCCATGAACGTCGCGAGCGAGGCGGCGGTCGACGAGGCGCTCGCGACCGCTGCTGACGCCGGCGGCACCATCACCAAGGCCGCCGAACGAGCCGACTGGGGTGGGTACTCGGGCTACGTCGCGGATCTCGACGGTCACCTGTGGGAGATCGCACACAACCCGGGCTTCACGCTGCTGCCGGACGGTCGTGTCCAGCTCCCCGACGAGTAGCGCCGGCCCGGCGCGATGCCTCGTGCTCTCGGTCGGTCACCCGTCGACGTCGTGCCCCACCACCTCGGCGCGGCGACGTTCGAGGAGGCTGCGCTCCGTCGTGTTGTCGGTGAGGCTGGCAGCGTTCGCGTACGCATCGGCCGACTCGCGCCACCGACCCAGCCGCCGCAGTAGGTCGGCGCGGGTGGCGTGCCACGGGTAGTAATCGACGAGGTCGAGCCCCTCGACGACCTCGAGCGCCGACGCCGGCCCGTCGACCTCAGCGAGCGCAACCGCCCGGTTCAACGCGACGACCGGGGTCGGGCTGAGCGCCAGCAGCTGGTCGTAGAGCGCCAGGATCTGGCGCCAGTCGGTATCGACGGCGGTGGCAGCATCGCTGTGCACGGCAGCGATGGCGGCCTGCACCTGGTACGGGCCGGGACGGTCCCGCCGCAGGCAGGCACGGACCAGCGTCCGTCCTTCGTCCATCAGCTCCGGGTCCCAGCGGGTGCGGTCCTGGTCGGCGAGCAGCACCGGCGACCCGTCCCTCGCCCGCCGCGCGGGCTGCCGTGCGGCGGTCAGCAGCATCAGGGCGAGGAGACCGAGCACCTCGGGCTCGTCGGGCATCAGCGCGGCGAGCAACCGTCCCAGGCGGATCGCCTCCTCGCTGAGATCCCCACGGCCGAGGGCATCCCCACTGGTGGCGGTGTGGCCCTCGTTGAAGATCAGGTAGACGACGGCCAGCACGCCGCGCAGCCGATCGGGTAGCTCAGCGGCGTCCGGCACCCGGTAGGGGATGTTGGCGTCGCGGATCTTGCGCTTGGCACGCACGACCCGCTGCGCGAGCGTCGACTCGGGGACCAGGAACGCCCGGGCGATCTCGCCGGTGTCCAGCCCACCCATCAGCCGCAGCGTCAACGCGATCTGCGCTTGGGTCGTCAAGGCGGGGTGGCAGCAGGTGAAGATCAGCCGCAGCCGGTCGTCGTGCATGAAGCCCTCACCTGCCTCGTCAGCCACCTCGTGCCCCGCCTGATCCAGCCGTGCCGCCTCGTCGTGGCGGTCATCGCGGCGCGCCTCTCGGCGCAGCCGGTCGATCCCCCGCCGGCGCGCCGTGGTCGTGATCCACCCACCCGGGTTGGGCGGGATGCCCCGCTCCGGCCACGTGCGGCTCGCGACCGCGAACGCCTCCTGGACCGCGTCCTCGGCGAGGTCGATGTCACCGAAGACGCGGGTCAGGGCGGCGACCACGCGGCCGTACTCACGCCGGAAGGTCCGGGCGACGACGTCCGCGGCCACCGGCGAGGGGCCGTGCGCACCCGCCGCGCCCTCGCCGTGCGGATCGCTCATCCGTCGGACGCTCCGTGGAGCGGTCGCACCTCGATGGGGCAGGTGGTGGCCTCCGACATCCGCTCAGCCCAGCTGAGCGCGGCGTCGAGGTCCGCGACCTCGATGACGCTGAAGCCGCCCAGGACCTCCTTGGTCTCCGCGAACGGCCCATCGGTGGTCACGGCCCTGCCGCCCTGGGTCTGCACGACCGTCGCCGAGTCGGGGCCGTGCACCCCCGCCCCGAACACCCAGGCGCCCTCCTCCTCGAGACGCCGGTGGACCGCCTGGACGTCACGGGAGATGCGGTCCAACTCGTCGGGGTCGGGCTGCGTGGCGCCGGCCGGGTACCAGACCGACATCAGGTACTGCGCCATGACGTGCTTCTCCTCTGCGTCGGGGCCGGCCCCGTGCCGGCCCTCACCATGTCCACGCACGGCAGACGCCGGATTCGACATCCGCAGCCATCCGACCATGCTGCGCGGTGGATGCCTCCGATCGCAACCCCTGATCGACCCTCGGCGCGATCGTCGCCTGCGCCAGCAGCGCTTCGAGCTTGGACCTGGAAGTTGGAGACCCCGGCCCCATGGCCGATCCAGCGGTCACGATCGGATCAGCGGCGCCTCGTCGGCCATCTGCGCCTGGAGCTCGGGATCCCAGACATCGGCACAGAACAGGGTCTGTTCGCTGATGCGTCCGATGTCATCGAGACGCAGCAGGTGCAGCTCGCGGGAGACGTGCCCGCCCTGGTCCTCCGCCTGCTGCCACTCGAACCGCATCAGCAGGTCCCCGGAGCTGGTGAACTCGACGTCGAACTCCGCGAACCGCCCCGGGCCCGGCAGGCCGCCCGGAGGGCCCGGCTAGGCTCCCGCGACCCCTCGGAAGGCATCGACCGGCATGGAGCGCGATCCCGCCAGTTCGTCGCGCACGGCCGATGGGCTGGTCTCGCTCCAACGCCGGTCGGTGCGCGTCCTGGTGGCCAGCCAGGTCCTGGGTGGCGTCGGCGTGGGCGCCGGTGTCGCCGTGGTCAGCCTCCTGGCCTACGACCTCACCGGGACCGCGTCGCTCTCCGGTGTCCCCCCGACCGCGACCACGATCGGCGCCGCCGCGGCGGCGCTGGTCATCGCTCGGATCGCCGTCGGCTCGGGTCGCCGGCCAGGGCTGGTGACCGGCTACCTCGTCGGAGCGTTGGGTGCCGTGCTGGCCGTCCTCGCGGCGGTGGTGGGCTCGTTCCCCTTGCACGTCGTGGCGGCGTTCGCCTTCGGCTGGGCGACCGCTTCCAACCTCCAGGCTCGCTACGCCGCGACCGACCTGGCCACCGACGAACGGCGCGCGAGCGCGTTGTCGACCGT
>SKNP01000163.1 GCA_007120485.1 Nitriliruptoraceae bacterium | reverse complement strand
GTCGCCGTGAGCCGCGGGTCCGGCGCGCTCAGTACATGGTCGTGCGGGTCAGGTGATGCGGCCAGAAGGTGGCGTGGTAGGCCTTCCACAGCCGGAAGTCGAGCTGCGGGATGACGATGCGGCGGCCGTCCGGCCGCCGGACGTTGATCGCGTCGGTGAGCAGCGCGGTGGCGTGCAGCGTGCTCGCCCGGATCTCGATCTCCTCGTCGCTGTCGCGTGGGATCGGTTCACGGTCGTTGATCGCCTGCTCGAGCGCTGGGGCGTACTCGAGGATGCCCATCACCCGTAGTGCGACCGGGACGATGTAGTCGGCGAACGCGGTCATCCGGTGCAGGTCCTGGAGCGCGAGCAAGCCCGCGCCCTGCATCGACCACAGTGCGAGCTGCGCGAGCTTGTAGAACCGAACCGTGCGGCCCCGGTGGATCGACACGTCGTCGAACCGCGGGAACTCCTCGATGAGCCGCTCGAGCAGCCCGTCACCGTCGGCGTACATCGCCGGGGCGCAGTCGCGCATCCATCGGTGGAAGCGGCCGTCGTAGCGTTCCACCAGGACCTGCCCGACGTCGTTGAGGATCTGCGCCCGTTCCTCGAGCATCGGCATCGTGATCGAACCCCGGAAGATCGCATCGAGGTCACCTCGGGTCACCCGGGCCAGGTAGCTGCCGTCGAGCAGCGGCACGTCGGCGGCCAGCGCATCGTGGAGGCAGGCCGACATCCCGTCGGTGTCGACCAGCTGCACGCCGTCACGTTCGACGATGAAGGTCTCGTGCGTCTCGAAGTCGGTGAACGCGAAGTTCAGGCACGACACGAGCATGATCAGGTCGATCGCACGGTCGGCGTCCGCATCGGGGTCGTACGGGGCGGTCGACAGGTTCCGTGGGAAGGGCAGCTCCTCGTAGGCCAACCAGGACGCCACCGACTCGATGTGCTCGGTCGAGATGGCCACGTGTTGGGCATCCTCGACGACCGGACGCACGGAGCGCAGGACGGGCGAGTCCCAGTGGGCGGCATCGGTCACGTGGCATCCTTGGATCGTCGGGGCGGTGTCCAGCGTAGGCTCACTCGTGGTGGCGCCGACGCGACGGTTCGCACCGCGGCGACCCAGAAGCAGGGCGGATCAAGGAGCCACGATGTCGGTCCAGTACCACCTCAAGACCTCGACGGGCGACGTCGCCCCCTACGTGCTGCTGCCCGGTGATCCGGGTCGGGTGGAGACGATCGCGCGGACCTGGGATGAAGCTCGGCACGTGGCCACCAACCGCGAGTACGTCACCTACACCGGGACCTACCGGGGCGCCCCGATCTCGTGCACCTCGACGGGCATCGGCGCACCGTCGACCTCGATCGCGATGGAGGAACTGGCTCGCTGCGGCGCCCGGACGTTCATCCGGGTCGGAACCTGCGGCACGGTGCAACCGGACATCCCCAACGGGACGATGGCGATCCTGGACTCGGCGATGCGACAGGACGGCGCGTCCACCGCTTACGCGCCGATCGAGTACCCGGCCGTCGCCGACCATCGGGTCGTGAGTGCCGGTGTGGCGGCGGCCGTGGACCTCGGACTCGACCACGTGGTCGGGACCACCCGGTCGGCCGACACGTTCTACGCCAGCCACCCGCGGCCGGGCTCGTCCTACGGCGATTTCTGGCAGTCGGCCTGGGAGCACCGGTTCGAGGACCTGCGCCGGCTCAACGTGGTCGCGGCCGAGATGGAAGCGAGCGTGATCTTCGTGCTCGCCCGGATCTGGGGGTTGCGCGCCGGTGGGGTGTCGGTCGTGCTCGACAACATGCTGGAGGTCGCTGGCGACTCGGGCGAGTTCGACCCGCAGGCACAGCTCGACCGCAGCCAACGCTGGATCGAGCAGGTCGCCCAGCTCGGCAACGAGACGGTCGCCCAGCTGTGGCAGGCGGACCGCCCGAGCTGAGCAGGACGCCCGAGCTGTGCGGGACGCTAGAGCTGTGCGGGACGCCCCGGGGGCAGCACGGAACCGGACGCCACCCCGCGGGACGTGTACCCCGCGCGCGGTCAGCTCTCGACGGTGAGCTCGGCCTTGACGTTGACCGAACCGGTCAGCATGTCCTGCACCGGGCAGTGCGCCTCGACCTGCTGGTGCAGCTCCTCGTAGCGCTCCAGCGGCTCGGTCCCGCGCAACGTGGCGGTGACACGGATGTCGCTGATCCCGGGTCGGACGGTGTCGTCGACGCCGAAGAAGCCCCGGACGTCGATGTCGCCTTCCACGCGGATCTGGACGTCGTCGAACCCGATGCCGAGGTGCTCACCCCAGACCCGGTAGGTGATCGCGTGGCAGGAACCCAAGGCCGCCAGGACGTACTCCACCGGGTTCGCCGCCACATCGGTACCGCCCAGGCTCTCGGGCTCGTCGGCCTTGAACCGGTGCCCGCGGACGCGGACGTCGACCTCGGTCACCCCGACCAGGTCGGTGTTGGCACGGAAGGTGGCCTTGCCGGCGGCGGGGTTGGCGGCCAGGGCCTCGCGGGTGGTGGCAACGGTCTCTGCGAGCGTCATCGGGATCCTCCGGGACTCAGGTGGGTGGGATGAGCCGGGCCGGGATCACCGCACCAGGTCTCGCTGCTGAAGCTAGGCCGCGGACCGGTCGTCGGGCAGGCGCCAACGGCACCTCCGGGACGGGCCGTTGGGCCCGCCTCAGCGGGCCGTCCGCTGCCGCGGGGCAGCGCGTTCGGTGAGGCCAGATGCGCTCGGTGCGGCTCGGTCGTCCCGAAGGGGGCAGGCCTCGAGCGAGGACCTCGATCGTCCACCGACCCGGTGCGGGTCAGACGCGCTCGACCGCGACGTCGAGGTGGTCGAGCCGGATCGGACCGGCGGTCGAACCCCAGGCGATGTCCGCGGCGTCCCGACCCGTCGCGGTCCGGACGAGCGTGTCGACCGGCGCCATCCCGGTCGCATCCAGCAACCGCCAGGAGCGGCCGTCATGGGCCTCGACGACGGCATGGAGGTCGGGTGGTTGCAGATCGGGGGCGTACACCCCCACGAGCCGTGCCGGGACGTCCAATCCCCGGAGCAGGGTCGCGGTCAGGTGGGCGAGATCGCGACAGACCCCGGTTCGCCGCAGCATCGTCTCATCGGCGGCCGTGTGGACGTCGCTGGTCCCGATGGCGTAGAGGATGTTGGTCTGGACCCAGTGACGGACCTGCTCGAGCAGCGCACCGGTGCGCGCCGCCCCACCGAAGAGGTGCTCGGCGGTCGGGCCGAGGACGTCGGACGGGCAGTAGCGACTCGGCAGGGTCCACGTCCACAAGCCAGGGTCGAGGCCACGCAAGGTCGGCAGGGGGACGTCCGAGACCGACGCCGGTTGCTCGACCTGCACGGTGGCCGTGTAGGTCAACGAGACCGGGCCGGGTGCGGCATGGAGTCGCAGCGGTCGAGCGCCCAGTGGCCGACGCTCGACCTCCTCGACCTCGGCGCCGTCCACCTCGAGGTGTTCGTCCAGCAGCGATTGCCCGCTGACGGCAGCGGCCCGGATGCTGAGCACCGCGGTGGCGGCGTCGTCAGCGGTCCAACCGATCCGCGTCTGGACGTTGAGCGTGGTCACCTCGGGGCCTCACTGACGGTGACGTCGGCGACGGATCCGCTGCCGAACGACCAACGTCGAACACCGTCACGCTATCGCTCCTCCACCGACCTCCGGTGTGCGGTCGGCGTACCTTCGGGATCCGGGCTTCACCGCCACCTTCGAGGCGAGCGCCGCGGGGCTGGCCGAGTAGGTGCGGCGAGCGAACCGACGGACGGGATCAGGCGTGGAGGTGTTCAGCGCGGAGGGCTACACGCTCGCCCGCGAGCTGCTGCAACGCGGCGTCGGTGTGGTGTACGTGTTCGCGTTCGTCGCGGTCGTGCACCAGTGGCGACCGTTGTTGGGGGCCGAAGGACTGACCCCAGCCAGGACGTTCCTCGAGCGGGTGCCGATGCGGTCCGCACCGAGCCTGTTCCACTGGCGCTACTCGGATCGGTTCGCGATCGGCCTGGCCTGGGGCGGTGTCGTGCTCGCGACCACCGTCGTGGTCGGGATCCCGCAGCGGCTGGGGACACCCACCACCGTCGCCGCGTTCGCGGTGCTGTGGCTGCTGTACCTCTCCTACGTCAACGTCGGCCAGGTCTGGTACGGGTTCGGGTGGGAGTCGATCCTGCTCGAGGCTGGGTTCCTCGTGATGCTGCTGGGAGGCCACGACACGGCGGTTCCTTGGCCGACCCTCCTGCTGCTGCGGTGGCTGCTTTTCCGGGTGGAGTTCGGTGCGGGCCTGATCAAGCTCCGCAGCGACCCGTGCTGGCGGGACCTGACCTGCCTCGATCACCACCACGAGACCCAGCCGTTGCCGGGGCCGTTGAGCCGACGGTTCCACCGGCTGCCGGCGCCGCTCCACCGCGTGGAGGTCGCCGCCAACCACGTCACCCAGCTCGGCCTGCCGGTCCTGCTGTTCCTGCCGCAGCCGTTCGCTGGCATCGCTGGCATCGGGATCCTCGTGACTCAGCTGTGGCTGGTGCTCAGCGGCAACTTCGCCTGGCTCAACGCGATCACGATCGTGCTGGCGACCGCGGCCCTGCCTGACGTGTGGCTGACCGGCATCGGCGACCTGGTGCCCACACCGACGCCGGTCGAGGAGACCGCCTGGTGGTTCGTGATCGTGGTGGGCGCCGCCACCCTCTGGCAGGTGGTGCTCAGCTGGGATCCGATCCGCAACCTGGCCTCCCGGCACCAGCGGATGAACGTCACCTACAACCCGCTGCATCTGATGGGCAGCTACGGCGCGTTCGGTCGCATCACCCGGGAACGGTTCGAACTCATCATCGAAGGCACGCGCGATCCCGACCCAGGGCCCGACAGCGACTGGTTCGCGTTCGAGTTCCCGGCGAAGCCGGGTGATCCGGGTCGGCGGCCACCGCTCATCGCGCCGTACCACCTGCGGTTGGACTGGCTGCTGTGGTTCGCCGCGATGTCGTCGACGCCGCAGAGCGGCCACCGCTGGTTCTCCCCGCTGGTACGCAAGCTGCTGGACGGCGACCGCGACGTCCGACGGCTGCTGCGCCACGACCCGTTCGACGGCGTCCCACCGACGGCGCTTCGGGTCCACCGGTACCGCTACCGGTTCACCACCAGCGAGGAGCGACGCCACACCGGCGACTGGTGGACCCGGACGCTCGTCGACGAGGTCACCGGGATCCTGCCACGGAGATAGCTCACCCCGGCGCGGGGCGGGGCTCGTCGGGGCGAGCCTGGTCGGAGCCGGTCGGAGCGGGGCGGCGCTGATCGGGGCTGGTCTCAGTTCGGCAGCGGGTGTCCATGACATTGTTGGTGTGTGGGACAGACATCACCGCGAGGGACGCCTGTCCCGCTCGTCTAGCAGGTGTCAGCTGGGCAAAGGGCCCAGGTAGAGCACGAACACGTCGCCCGCGGAGAGGTCGTCGAACTCGCGGCTGTCTGTGACCTCTCGCCACAGGACGATCCAGTCACCGTCGGGCGTTGGAACCGGCACGGCGAAGCACGGCGGATCCTGGAACCGGCGCTGGCGGTTGCTCCGGTGTTCCGGGTCGGCGGCAACAGCGTCCATGGCCGCCTCCAGGGCGTCGAGGGTTCCCCAGCGACTCTGGTCCTGTTCAAGCTCCTGGTAGACCTCGAGCGCTTCCTGCGAGAGCCCGAGGTCAGCCACGGGTACGCGCTGCGCGCCGGGCTGCGAGGTCGAGCTTCGTGGCGGAAGAACTCCTCGCAGCTCGGCGGGCGGCGTCGACGGCATCAGGGTCGGAGTGGAAGCGCTGTTCGAGCTTGCTGGTGACGGAAGCCGGCTCGAGGACGACCGAGCCGTCGTCGAACTTGCGTGCGATGAGATGGGTGACGGACTCGTCGAACAAGGATCCGAGCGACACGCGGCGGCGCGAATCGAGATCGAGCGTTATCTCGGACATGACCGCTCCTGATCTTGGGGTCACCTTCACCGTACCCGATTGCCCCAAGACGGCAATCGGGTAATGGGGTCTTGGACCTGCAGTGTTCGGAAGCTGTGGTGGCCACTGGGATCCCAACCGTTCTATGGACACCCGCTGCCGTACTCAGGCTGGTCTGAGTTCGGCGGGAGGGCGTCAGCCGGGTCCGAGCACCGTCGGGCGGTCCCACAGTCGGGGTTGGAGACCAGTGGCGCGCTGGATCGGCCGGCTAAGGGCCTCGCGCAGGATCGCCTCCGGCGCGTGCACGGTCGCGGTGCTGCGCGCCCGGGTGATGGCCGTGTAGACCAGTTCGCGGGTGAGGATCGGTGACGACACACCTGGCAGTACGACGATGGCGTGGTCGAACTGCGAGCCCTGGCTCTTGTGGATCGTCATCGCGAACGTGGTCTCGCAGGCGGGCAGCCGTGCCGGGCTGATCGTCCGAAGGGATCCGTCGGTCGCCGGGAAGACCGCGACGTGGTCTCCGGTGCCTTCGCGCAGGATCACCCCGACATCGCCGTTACGCAGCCGGACACCGTCGTCGTTCTCCGTGACCAGGATCGGCCGGCCGGGGTACCACCGTCCGGTGGGATCGAAGCCGGGGATCTCGCGGGCGAGACGCTGTTCGATCGCCTGGTTCCAAGCCTGCGCGCCATCCGGGCCGCGGCGAAGCGCGCACAGCACCCGCAGCCGTCCGAGTTCGTCGAGCGCCTGGGCCGCGTCGACGTCGTCGGTGATCACGGCCCGCAGGTAGCGGGCGTAGGCGGCGACGGCCGCGTCCTCGGCCCGCCGTCGGGCGTCGCGGTGCGTCGTCGGGTCGAGCCAACGAACCCCGTCCCCGTCGCGGTCAGCCTCCCCCGCGTCGCCGCGGTCGACATCGAGGACCTCGTCCCCGACACCACCACCGTCACCCGCGTCGCCGCGGTCGACATCGAGGACCCCGTCCCCGACACCACCACCGTCACCCGCGTCGCCGTCCTCATCACCGACCGCGCCCGCCCGAAGCAGGCGTAGGGTCCCGCCAGGTGCGGTGTCCTCGCGCTGGATCGCGGCGGCGACCGCTCCCAGGGAGCTCGCCTCCCCGAACCGTCGGAACCGGTCGAGCCGCACGATCGCGTCCCACACCCCGGGGCCCTCGGCGACCTCCACCTGCTCCCCGAGCGCCACCCCCGCCGCCACGAGCTCGTCGCGCGCGGACGGCGACAACCGCAGCTCGGGCCGACTCCCGGCCGGGCCACAGATGTCGCCGAAGGCGGCGCCGGCCTCCACCGAGGCGAGCTGGTCACGGTCGCCGAGCAGGACGAGCCGCGCATCGGGCCGCACGGCGTCGACGAGCTTGGCCATCAACGGCAACGACACCATCGATGCTTCGTCCACGACCACGACGTCGTGCGGCAGGGGATCATCGGCGTCGTGGCGGAACCGACTGCTCGAGTCGCGCCGCACCCCCAACAGCCGATGCAGCGTGAACGCGGGGGTGCGCTCCAGCGCGTCGCGAACCTCCAGGTCGACGTCCAGGGTGGCCAACCCTTCGCGTAGCGACTCCTGCAACCGACCGGCGGCCTTGCCCGTCGGTGCGGCCAGTGCCGCCCGTAACGGTCGTCGGTGATCGCTGGTCGATGCGTCGGCGTACAGCAACGCGAGCAGCCGGGTCACCGTGTAGGTCTTGCCGGTCCCGGGTCCGCCCGCGATCACCGTCAAGCGGCGCAGCAGGGCGAGCGCGGCAGCCAAGCGCTGCCGGTCCGGTCCGACCGGCTCGCCGAACAACCGGTCGAGCTGGCCGGTCAGCCACGCTGGATCGATGTCGCGGGCGTCGCCGACCGCCCGCTCGCGTAGCG
>SKNP01000182.1 GCA_007120485.1 Nitriliruptoraceae bacterium | reverse complement strand
GTCGCACGCAACTCGGCCGCGTTGAACACCACCGTCAGCGGGGTGATGACCACCGCGGCCACGAGCAGCGGGCCGAGCCGCAGCTGTTGGACGTCGAGGTCGAGCGCATCGACGGCGAACACCGCCGCGATCGCGGTCGCGACGGTGGCCACCAGCAGCAGGACGCCGCGGACCTGCCGCGGCGGCGAGCGCAGCCGACCAAGAAGTGCGAGCAGGCGACCCAGGTCAGTTGCCGCCGCGACGCGACTTCAGGTCGTCCTTCTCGGACGTCTCGTCGTCACCGTCACCGTCGTCGCCGTCCGAGTCCTCACCGTCGTCGGTGTCGTCCTCGTCGGTGTCGTCCTGGTCGCCGTCGTCGCCGTTGGAGCCGTCGGAGCCGTCGGAGCCGTCGTCCTCCTCGGACCCGTCGCCCTCACCGTCCCGGTCGCGCAGGCAGTCATCGAGGGAGACGTCCTCCGGGCAGGGCTTGGGGCCACCGAACCCATCCAAGTCACTGGGTGGGGCGGCGATGACGTCGCCGTCGTCGGCTGGCTGTTCCTCGCCACCGTTGCTGCCATCACCCGAGGTGCCGTCCTCCGAGCCGTCGTCGGACGAACCGTTGGAGGAGCCGTTCGAGCCGTCACCGGACGACCCGCCGTTGCCGGTCGACCCATCGCCGCCGGACGATCCGGTGCTACCCGACGACTCCCCGGTGGACGACCCGCTGTCGCTGCTCGAGCCGCCGGATCCCTCGGCCGTGTCGGACCCGTCGCCCGTCGAACCCTCGGGTTCCGGCTCAGGTTCCGGTTCGTCGACGAGGTCGTCCGGATCGTCGAGGTCGAGTTCGTCCAGCCCCGGCGGGCGCCGCTCATCGCGTTCCGCGTCGGCATCATCGAGGTCCGGCGGTGCCACCTCGCCGTCCTGGTCGCCTTCGATCTCGATCGGATCGTCGATGGCCAGGCCGTCGTCCTCGGGGACCGGCTCGCCGCTGCGACCGAACAGCGCGTCGATCGTGAACTGCCCGTCGCGGGCCGTCGCGATGCCGCCGCCGACCGCAGCCACGAGCACCGCGGCTGCGGCGACCCGACCGACCATCGCCACCGCGGCGTGGCGGCGGCTCGGCGCAGCACCGATCGGGGTGACCGACGAGGTGTCGTCGCCTGCCTGGACGTGCTGGTCCGACCGTGCGTCCGCGCCCTGCGTCGCGCCACCCACCGACGGTTCGTCGTGCGCGTGCGCCCGGGCGGCATGCAGGATCCGGTCGAGGTCGGCAGCCGCACGATCTTCGGCTGGTGGCGTCACCAGCCGGGCGCGCAACCGCCACAACATCGACCGGACGGCGGGCGTTGCCGGCTCGTCAGACGGGTGCGGGTGGTTGGTCATCTCCTCGCGTCAGCGTGAGAGGGCACCGTCCGGGGTACGGGGCGGGTTCCCCGCCGTGAGCAACGTGCGCCCTGAGCGCAGAGCGGTCACCTCGACAGGAGGTGTTCGCAGACCCGGCCCGCCGCCCGCCGTCGCACTCTTCCCCGCCACCGGGGTGATCGTGTCGGATCTCGGGGAGCACCGACGCAGCTACGACGCTGCGTAACCACGTCGGTACGGTGCGCATGACGCGCTGGGGCGGTGCGTCGACGGGCACTTGGGGCACGGAGGAAGAGGCACATGCGGATCGGCATGCTCGAACCGCACCTGCTGCGGTTCGGTGGCATCCGACGGATGGTGGAGCTCGCCAACCGTCTCGTGGCACGCGGTCACCACGTCACCTTCTACCTCCCCGACGGTGAGCGCCTTCGGTGCGACTGGATGCGCTGTGATGCCGACGTGCGCGGTATCGGGTCAGGGCTCGACGACACGTTGGACGTGCTGCTGTTCAACGAGGAGACCCAGTGGCACCAGCTCGAGCGGTTCACACGGGCGCGACGCCGCGTGTTCTACGCGCTGCACGCCGCCTGGCACTACGACAAGGCCGCGACGTGGGAGGCCTGCCGTGCCCCGGTCGACCTGCAGCTGGCCAACAGCCGCTGGACCGCGGACCAGCTGGAACGTGAGACCGGGCATCGCCCGCCGGTGGTGCCCACGGGGATCAACCGACAGCAGTTCCACCCCGTCGACGTCCGACCGCGCTACCCCATCCTGTGCGTCGGTGACCACCGCGGGTGGAAGGGCACCGCGCTGATCCACGAGGCAGCGACGCTGCTCGGGCTGCCCGTCGAGGAGTACGCGCACAAGCACCTCCGCCAGGACCAGCTGGCCCGGGAGTACCGCAAGGCCGAGGTGTTCGTGGTCGGTAGCCGCGCCGAAGGGTTCGGTCATCCGGGCCTGGAAGCGTTGGCCTGCGGCGTGCCGCTGGTCACCACCGACAACGGCGGCTGTCGGGAGTACGCGGTCGACGGTGAGACCGCCCTGGTCGTGCCGCCCGACGATCCGGAGTCGATGGCGGCCGCGATCAAGCGTGTACGCGGTGACGCCGAACTGCGGCAACGGCTGACCACCAACGGGTTGGCGACGGCGGCACGGTTCGACTGGGACCGGGCGGCCGAGGAGATGGAGGCGCACCTGCAGCAGGTGTGCGACGACCCCGCGCCACGCCCGCTCGAACTCGCCCCGAACCGACGGGAGACGTCCGAGCATCCGCAGCTGAGCGTGATCGTCGCGCAGTGGGACCAGCGCCATCACACCCAGCGGTGCGTTGAGAGCATCCGTCGCAACACCGACGTGCCGTACGAACTGGTGCTGGTCGACAACGGCTCCGGAGCCGACGCGGCGGCCTACGCCAGCCAGGCCGCAGATGTGCCCGTGCTCAACGAGACCAACCTCGGCTTCGCCGGCGGGATGAACGCCGGGCTGCAGAGGGCCCGGGGCCGTTGGGTCGCGTTCGTCAACAACGACACCCGGCTGCCGCCGCGCTGGGCCTCACCGCTGATCGAGTCGTTGGAAGCGGACGGCCGCCGGGCGCTGGCCGTCCCGGCCGTCACGGTCGCCGGCAACCAGCACACCGTCCGGCAGGAGCCGGGCACCACGGTCGAGCACCTGCCGCGGTTCGAGTCCCCGCCGAGCGCGGTGCTCTACCTCCTCGACCGTCACCTGGTCGAGTCGCTCGGCGCCTGGGGTGAGGAGTTCCCGGTCGCATCTGCCGAGGACATCGACCTGTGCTTCAAGCTGTGGGTCAACGACCGCGACATCGTGTTCGACTCGCGGGTGCTGGTCGAGCACGTCGGCAAGGGCACAGCCGGACCCAAGCTCGGTGACTACGAGACGCGCTGGGCCGCCAACCGACGCGTACTGTTCGACAAGTGGACCGCGCCCGACCCGGACGTCCCACGCTTGCCCGACTGCCCCGAGGACGACTTCCAGCGGAACCTGGACGTCGCCCGATCGGTGGCCGGCTGGATGCAGCGGTACTTCACCGCGCGCGACCGCCTCCCCCGGGTTCGTGCGATCCGCGTCGTGGTCCGGCTGGGCCGACCGGTGATCGTGCGGAGCGCGCGGTTCGTCCGGGCTCGCCGCCAGTCGCCCATCATGCTTGCCGCCCGTCGCCTGCTCGCCCGCCTACCGCGGGTCGAGCGGCGGTTGCTGCGGCTCACCGACCTCGGATAGGGAACCAGGATGCGTCGTGTGTGGGACTCGATCGTGCAGCCGCTCCTCGAGGCTGCGGCGGCCGAGGTGGTGGTGGAGATCGGCGCCGACGAGGGCGGCAACACACACAACCTCGTCGACTGGTGCCGAGCCCACGACGCCGCGCTGCACGTCATCGACCCTGTGCCGGCGTTCGAGCCGAGCGCCTGGCGGGCAGCCAACGGTGACGTCGCCACGTTGCACCTCGACCGCAGCCTCAACGCGCTGCCTCGCATCGACGCTGCCGACGTCGTCCTGGTCGACGGCGACCACAACCACTACACGGTCCTGCGCGAGCTGCGGCTGATCGCCAAGCGGCAGCCCCCCGGGTCGGGGACGTTCCCGCTGGTCCTGCTGCATGACATCCACTGGCCGTACGGGCGCCGCGACCTCTACTACGACCCGGACGCCATCCCCGAAGCTCACCGCCAGCCGTACCGCCACCTCGGGTTGCGGCCGGACCTGGCCGAGCCGCAGATCGAGGGCGGCTTCAACGCCCACCTCGCCAACGCGATCTACGAGCACGACCTGGCCAACGGCGTCCTCACCGCCGTCGAGGACTTCATCGCCGAGGCCGACACCGACCTGCGTCTTCTCGAACTGCCGGGGCTCCACGGGCTCGGGGTCCTGCGCGATCCCGCGTCGTACCCGGACGACGCCCCGGTCGTCGAGGTACTGGGCACGATCGCTCCGACCGCGGCCCAACGCGTCCACCTCCAGACGGTCGAACGCGACCGGTTGGACCAGGCGGTCACGGCTCGGGAGGAGAAGAGCGCCCGGACCGCAGCCGAACACGCGTACCGCGAGGCGAAGGACGACGCGGCCGCGGTCCGAGACGAGCTCACCCAGGCGCGGCAGGAGGCACGACGCGAGACCGAGGCACGACGAACGGCAGAGCGTGACGTCCAGGCACGACGCACCGAGCTCGAGGCAGCCGCTCACGAGCAGGCATCGACCCACGACGAGTTGGTTCGGACGGCGCAGGCCCTGAAGGAAGCCGAACAGGCACGTGATGCACTGCGCGCCGAGGTCTCCCGGCAGCAGGAGGCCGCCAACCAGCGTGCCGCGATCGCCGATGGGTGGCGCCGTCGCGCGCGCTGGCTCGAGGCCGAACTGGGACGGATCCGTGGTCGGAAGGTGGTGCGGATCGGTCTGGCAGCGGCGAACAGCGTGGGTGCTGCGCTACGACTCGGGCAGGACCGAACCGACGCGCGGGACCGGCACCCGCCCCCGCGGCCGGCCGCGCCGGTGGCTGCTACCTCACCCGGAGCGCGTCCGTCCGCGTCGAGCGACTCGCCAGCCACGACCGCCGTTGACGGAGGACCACCGACGGGCGTGAGCGACCACCTCGACGTTGCCGAACAGGGCGGTGAGGCCGGCCCCGAACGGTCCGATGGCACGGCAGCCCCCCGGCAGGCGCCCCCGGCCCACGCGAACATCATCATCCCCGTGCACGATGCGTTGGACGACGTGCGGCGATGCCTGGCCTCCGTGGTCGAGCACACCAACCTGCGCGTCCACAAGCTGATCATCGTCGACGATGGCAGCGGTCCGGACACCGCTGCGGCGCTACGCGATGCAGCCGCGGGGCTCGGTGCGCAGCTGATCCGTCGCGACGAAGCCGGCGGCTTCTCGGTCGCGTGCACCGCCGGGATCGATGCCTCGTGGCTACCAGCGGTGGTGCTGCTCAACTCGGACACGATCGTCGGACCGGACTGGCTCGAGCGGATGCTGGCCTGCGCACAGTCCGACCCGGCGATCGGCGTGGTCGGGCCATGGTCGAACGCGGCCAGCTGGCAGTCCATCCCCGAGGTGGTCGACGCGGACGGCTCCTGGTCGACCAACCCCGACATCGATCCAGCGGACGTCCCCGCGATCAACGAGCGGTTGGGCCACCGCGGTGCTCGCATCCGACCGCACGTCCCGCTGATCAACGGGTTCTGCTACCTGGTCACCCGGAAGGCGTTGGACGCCGTCGGTGGACTCGACGTGGCCTCGTTCCCGCGCGGCTACGGCGAGGAGGACGACCTATCCATCCGCGTGTCGCAGGCGGGCTTCACCGCGGCGATCGCCGACGACTGCTTCGTCTACCACGCGAAGTCGCGCAGCTACTCGTCGCAGCAGCGCGACACGATCAGCAAGGACTCGCAGAAGCGACTCATCGCCAAACACGGTGAGGACGCGATCACCTCGCGCACCCGCGAGATGCGGCTGGGTCGTGACATGGTGCGGGCTCGCGCGCATGCCGCCCTTCAGGTCGCTGACGAGGGTGACCGCGGTCCGGGGATCCCTGGCCCGGGACCGAGCGTCGCTTGGTTGCAACCACACCTGCGGCCGGTCGGTGGCATCCGCCGCGCGGTGGAGATGACCAACCGGCTCGCCGCGGCCGGATGGGACGTGACACTGGTGAGCTTGGACGACGGCGACGACCATCCGTGGCTGCCGCGGCGGGCCCCTGCGGTCAAACTGGCGGAAGCGGCGGCACGGTCCTTCGATGTGGTGCTGGTGTCCGATCCGGACGTGCTGTGGGCGTTGGACTCGTTGGACGCTGACCGTGCTTTCGCCTACCACCTCGACGCCTACCACCTGTATCGCGAGCGCGGTGTGGAGGACTTCTACGCGTTCGCCCGCAAGGTCTCGACGAACCTCGCGAACTCCCCCTGGACCGCGTCGCTGGTCGGGACCGAAGCCGGGGTCGAGATCGACGCGATCATCCCCGGTGCGGTGGATCTGCGTCAGTTCACGCCTCGACCAGCCGCCATCGACCACGATGTGATCTGCTACGGCTCCCGGCGACCTCGTAAGCGCACCGCGCTGGTGGACGACGCCACGTCCGGGCTGCGCCTGGGCAAGCTCGTGGAGCTCTCGGTCAGCCAGGGTGACCTGTCGTGGCAGTACAGCCGCGGGCGGGTGTTCGTGTCCGCGTCCAGCCAGGAAGGCTTCAACCTGCCGTGCTTGGAGGCGATGGCGTGCGGCGTGCCCGTGGTCTGTACCGACGACGGTGGCTCCGGTGAGTACGTCGTCGACGGGCACAACGCCCTGGTGGTCGACAGCGACGATCCCGCGGACCTGCGTGCCGCGATCGATCGCGTCCTCGACGACGATGCGCTGGCAGCGCGGCTCATCGAGGCTGGGCTCGATACGGCCACACGCCGCGACTGGAACCAGGTAACCGCACAACTGGCCAAGGTGTTGTCGGGTTGAGCGCAGCGCGAAGGCCGTCGGCCGAGGGGCGAACCTTGCTAGGTCTGGATGACGTCGACCTCGACGCCTACGACTTCCTCGATCTGGGTGCCGGGACCGGTGGCTCGGTCGAGTTGTGCACGCGGCTGTTCGGTGGGCGCGGCCTCGGCATCGACAATGCCCCGAAGAAGGTCCGAGCCGCACACGATGCCGGGGCGGACGTCGTCCTCGGCGACATCACTGCCCTGCCACGACGCCCCCTCGTTCGCTACGTGTCCATGTGCGACTTCCTGGAGCACCTACCGACCTATGATCTCGCACGCGAGATGTTGTCGGTCGCCGCGTCCGTGGCGACCGACTTCCTCTACATCCGACACCCGAGCTTCGAGGACGAGGCCTACCTCCGCGCCCTCGGCCTGAAGCAGTACTGGCAGGACTGGACCGGGCACCCCTCGCATCTGCTCCTGTCGGACCTGACGGAGATGCTCAGCGAGGTCGGGGCCAGCCGGCTCCAGATCGAGTACGTCAAGCCCGTCTGGCACAGCAGTGACGCGACCATCCTGCCGCTCGACGCGCCACCGGATCAGTCCGGCTACGACCCCGAAGCTCACGGAGCCAAGCCACTGGTCGCATTCACCAAGCCGGTCCACCGCGCGATCTACCTCATCGCCCACATCGACGGGGCGTCCGCGCCGGCACCCTCGACGACCCCGAGACCGCGCCCGGGGGCGGGTCGCCTCAGACACGGGCTCGGGCAAGTGCTGCCGCGCCCAAGACGTCACCCGTAACCTGTTCGCGAGGCCGGTTTGCGGGGCCGACATCGCCAGCCGGGAGGCCACCGGCTGCGGAGCGAAACCGGGGACGTTACCCCGTCAGCGCGACGCTCCGGAGCTGGAGACGGAGGACCGCTCCGCCGGCGCCAGGTGCTCCCGCAACGCATCGAGCCCGCGCCGGTGCAGCGCCTTGACCGCGTTGTACTCCTTGCCGAGCACCTCGGCGGCGTCGTGCAAGCTGAGATCGGCGACG
>SKNP01000390.1 GCA_007120485.1 Nitriliruptoraceae bacterium | reverse complement strand
TGGAGATCGGTCCGGAAACGCTGTTGCGCTGGTACGTCCTCCACGTGCTGTTCATCCCGTTCATCACGGTCGTCTTCCTCGCGGTCCACTTCTGGCGGATCCGCAAGGACGGCGGCATCTCCGGCCCGCTGTGATCGACCACGCTGCGGTCCGCCGCCCGCCGACGGCGAGCACGGTCACCGAAAGGTTGCGCGACGATGAGCGATGAGGTCCAGATGGATCAGGCGGTCTACGACCGCCTGATCTCCGAGGGCAAGAGCGAACGCATCGCTCGGGCCAAGGCCAAGGCAGCCGCCGTCCGACAGAGCAAGATCGCCGAGGGCCAGAGCCTCGGACCCAAGCCGGTTGAGCAGGCCGAGAAGGCGCTCGAGGAGTTCCGCTCCTCGGCCGGTGGTGGCGGCGTCGCGACCAAGACCGCCGCGCCTGCCGAGGGCGGCGGTGGCGGAGGGCGACTCACTCCCGAACAGCGGGCCGCTCGCGTCGCCGCGTCGCTCGGCGGAGAGTCCAAGGAACCCGCATCCCTCGGGGTGCCGCAGTCCTCCGACCACACCCACCGCCTGCTCGCGCTCGTGCCGCCCGCCGGCATCCAGCAGGTCCAGTCCAAGCAGATGGACAAGGTCTACACCTGGCCGCACCTGCTGCTGGTGGAGTTCGTCGCGCTGCTCGCGGCCGGGTCGTTGCTGCTGATCGCGTCGTTCTTCCTCGATGCTCCGCTCGGCTCGCTGGCCAACCCCAACGAGGTACCGGCGATCAACAAGGCGCCCTGGTATTTCATGGGGTTGCAGGAGCTGCTGCGGTACTTCCACCCGATGGTCGCGGGGGTGACGCTCCCCGGGGTGTTCATGGTGGCGCTGATGGCCATCCCCTACGTCGACAAGAACCCCTCGGCCAAGCCGGAGAACCGCAAGGTCGCCAACATGGCCTTCACGTTCTTCCTGACCTTCTGGGGCCTGCTCGTGATCATCGGTTCCTTCCTGCGGGGAGCCGGCTACGAGTGGGTCTGGCCCTGGTCCGAAGGCCTCGGCTTCACCCTCTAGACCCCGTCCGGGCCATCCGTCACGATGGTCGCCCGACGCCCCGACGAGAGAGACGCTCATGGCAGAATCGAAGGAGAAGCGCCGCCGGCTCGAGCTCAAGCCGGTCGAGCGTCGCACCTTCCTGCGCTACAGCCTGATCGGGTCGGTCAGCGCGGGACTCGGTGGGTTCGGGCTGGCCTCGCTCGGGTTCCTCTATCCGCGTCCGGGTGACGAACTGGCCGGTGAGGTCGACCTCGGTGACGCGATGGAACTGCTGGGCGAGATCGACGAGGAGCGCGCGCCGATCCGGATCCCCGACGGCGGCATCTCGATCATCTCGTGGGACCCGTCGGACGACAACGCCATGCGCGTGTACGGCGACGACCACGCGATCATCGACGAGGGCGAAGGCCTCGGCTTGATGGCGGTCAACTCGCAGACCTGCCCGCACCTCGGGTGCGGCGTGCCCTGGTGTCAGACCTCGCAGTGGTTCGAGTGCCCCTGCCACGGGTCGCGCTACAACCGCTACGGCGAGTGGACGGGAGGTCCGGCGCCACGGGGCCTCGACCGCTACGTGTCGTTCATCGACGACGGCCGTTTCATCGTCAACCTCAGCGAAGAGCTGACGGGCCCCGCCCGCACCGCCAACGCCCTCGAGCAGTCACCCGAGGGCCCCTCGTGCGTCGACGCGTGATCCTCGGAGACCTCGCATGATCCAGCCCTACGTGGCCGCGCTGGCCGGCAACGTGCCCCTCGTGATCCTGATCGTGGCGCTCGTCGGCTTCGCGGTGGCCTACTTCGTGGTCGGCCCCGGGAAGCGCAAGGGCCCGAAGCGCCACGCCGACATCCCGTTGGCGATGCGGCCCTACCACTCCGACGAGGAGCTCGAGACCACCGGGATGGAGCGGGCCATGTCGTGGGGCGTGGCGCTCGCGGTGTTCGCGTCGCTGTTCCTGCCGATCTACTGGCTGATCGAGCCGACCCGCATCAACAACGCCGTCGACGAGTTCTACGAGCAGGACGTGCAGGCGGGTCGCGAGGAGTACCAGAACGCCTGCGCCACCTGTCACGGCGCGAACCTGGAAGGCGGCTCCGCAGCGCACCCCGACCCCGACGTCGATGCGGCCTGGCCGGCACCGGCGCTGGACAACATCGTCGCCCGTTACCAGGACAGCGAGGTCGTGGAGGACGTCGAAGCGTTCATCTACAACACGTTGTTCTACGGCCGGCCCGGTACCCCGATGGAGGCGTTCAGCGTCGGCCAAGGCGGTTCCTACTCCGACAACCAACTCGAGCAGATCACCGCCTACATCCTCTCGGTCCAGACCGGGGAGCTACCCGAAGCGCAGGAGTTCGTGGGGCAGTCCGGCGAGGACGTGTTCGACGACAACTGTGCCCGCTGCCATGGCGTCGACGCCGAGGGTGGCGTCGGCCCGCAGCTGATCAACGTCTACGAACGCTACGGCTGGTCGGGCGAGGACGACGGGTCGTTGGAGGAGGCTCGGGCGGCTGTGAGGGAGGCCATCGTCAACGGCCGCAACCTCACGGGGAACGCGCCGATGCCGGACTTCGACCAGACGCTCACCGACGACGCCATCGATGCGGTCGTCAACCACCTCGAGGACATCCAGGAGACCGGCGGGCCCTCGTCTGCGCAGATCGGTGGTCCACCCACGGTCGAGGGCGCGGACGGGGACGAAGGCGAGGACGAGGGATGACGATGCCGACCACGGCACGGAGGACGAGGACGTGACGGAGTTGCTCTTTCTGGCGGTCGAGGAAGCGGTCCCGGCCGACCATCCGGCGTCCTACCTCGCCGTTCCCCTCGGGCTGTTGTTCATGTCCGGGTCGGTGTACCTGTTGCTGTGGTCCAACTACGGCGCACGCAAGGCCGGCGCGATCTACGGCACCGCGTTCTTCGGTTTCGCGTTCCTGATCGGGGTCTTCTGGTGGTTCGGTGGCCCGGGGATCACCCAGGGCCTCGGCATCACCCACCTGCCCGGTGAGCGACCCGATGACTACGCCGACAGCTGGTACGCCTTCGAGGAAGGTTCGGAGCGCGCCAGCTTCTTCACCGGGATCGAGGACCTCGACGCGTTCGAGTCGGTCGAGGCGTTCACCGGGGTCGAGGGTCTGTCGGTCGAGGAGATCGAGGACGACCCGGCGTTCGGCTCGCTCGCGGCGTCCGTCGGTGAGGCCGAGCAGGACATGATCGGGCAGTTCCTCCCCGTCGACGAGAACAACGTCGCGCAGATCGGGACGGAGCGGCGGCAGCAGTTGGAGGAGGATGCGGCCGCCCAGGAACCGGAGGACGCGGTCGGTCGGGCGCAGCCGTTCTTCACCGCTGAACCGGTCGACGAACCGATCGTTCGCGAGGATCCGGACACCGGCATCCTGCTCGCCGCCCAGGAGTTCCAGGCCTTCGCGACCTTCACCGATGCGGACGACATCCCGCTCGACCCCGTGCCCGTGGGCGAGTCGAGGTACTGGTACTCGTTCTACGACCCCGGGATGGTGTGGTTGCCGTCGGCGATCTGGACGGTCCTGTCGTTCGTGTTCTTCCTCGCCAGCCTGTTCTGGCTCGACCGGCTCGAGATGCGCGACAAGCGGCTCGCCGCGGAGGCTGAACAGCCCGAGCGCATCGCGGAACCCATCGCGCAGTGAGCCACCGGCCTCGGTGACCGGCCCGCGACGACGTCCCCGTGGGGGTGCTGTGGGCTTGCTTCCGCGCCTGCCTCGTCCGTGCCGCCAGCCAGCGCCTACCCGGCCCCCGCTGTTGTCGCCGGCCGGTTGATACCCCACCCCCGTTGTTGTCGCCGGCCCGCCCCTGCCCCCACCCCCGTTCGTGCCGCGTCCGGTCCGCGGGGACCGGTTGGCATGAACGCGATAGCCACGGCACCCTCCCTCCATCGACCGTGGCGCGTCGCGTCGCGGCGATGTCCGGGTCCGAACCGCTCGCGGCGCCACCTCGTCGGTGGTCGCAGAAGGGATCCCAAGCGTGGCTCGCACCCCATGGTGGCTGCTGGGTCTCGGCCTCGTGCTGTCCGCGTGCGCTGGCAGTAGCGCATCAGCCGATGACTGCGACCCGATCCCCGGCGTCCGCGACGGCCTCTGCCCCATCGCGGTCGAGGAGCGCCAGCCTGCGCCCGTCGACCGGCTCGAGACCGTCACCGACGAGGACGAGGAGGTCGCGCTGAGCGACCTCGAAGGCCGCACGGTCGTGGTGAACTTCTGGGCGTCGTGGTGCGGACCGTGCCGTGCCGAGCAGCCCGACCTCAACGAGGCGTCCCAGGCGCTCCCCGACGACGAGGTGGCGTTCCTCGGGGTCAACATCGAGGACACCCGCCCCAACGCGCAGGCGCATGCACGGGAGTTCGACATCCCGTACCCGTCGCTGTTCGACCCCGCGAACGACTACGCCTCCCGGTTCGAGGGGGTCGGGCCCCGGACGATCCCGACCACGATCCTGATCGACCGCGAGGGCCGGGTGGCGGCCCGGATCTTCGGCGTGACCGACACGCCGGAACTCCTGGGCCTGCTCGAGTCGATCGCCGGCGAGGTCTGAGGTGGCGGAGACCGTCCGCACGATCGTCCTGGACGCCAACGTGCTGTTGGCGGCGACGATCGCGTTCGCCGCCGGGTTGGTGTCCTTCGCCTCGCCGTGCGTGATCCCCCTGGTACCCGGCTACCTGTCGTTCATGACCGGTCTGTCCGGTCAGGATCTGGAGAGCGGCGACCTGCGGGCACGCGGTCGGGTCATGCTCGGTTCGACGTTGTTCGTGGTCGGTTTCGCGATCCCCTTCACGATGCTCGGGTTCGCGGTCGGCGCGCTCAACTTCCTCGATCGCAGCCCGGTCGCGCGGATCCTCATGGGCGCGCTCGTGGCGGGCCTCGGCCTCCTCATGGCCCGCGGCACGCTGATGCGTGAGGTCCGGGTCGCCAACCGCGCGCCGAACTCCGGGATCGCTGGGGCACCGGTCCTCGGCTTCGTGTTCGGTGTCGGCTGGACGCCCTGCCTCGGGCCCGCCGCCGGTGCGATCCTCACGCTCTCCGCTTCGGTCTCGGCGGGCGGCGGGGTCTCCGGCCGGGGCGCCTTCCTCGGGTTCGTCTACGCCCTCGGCCTGGGCGTGCCCTTCATCCTGATCGGGTTGCTGTTCCGACGGGTCTCCGGCGTCCTGGACCTGCTGCGACGCAACTCGCGACGTCTGCAGATCGCGGGTGGCAGCGTCCTGGTCGGGGTCGGGATCGCGATCGCCACCGGGCTGTGGGACCGGTTCATCTTCATGCTCCGGCCCCTGATCGACGGGGTGTACCTGCCGATCTAGCTGCTGACCGCTGCACTCACGCGCTCCGAACCCGGATGGAGCGATGCCCACCGAACCCGCCGAGGCCGACGCCGTGACCGAGTCCGCGCCGCCACCCGAGGCGAACCCGTCGGTTCGCCGGCCGCCTCGTGGTTCGGGCTGGAAGCAGCGGGCACCGGAACCGGTGCGGTTCGTGTGGGACTCGGTCGTCATGGGGTGGCGGTGGCTGACCCGGATGCGGACCGCCCTGTACCTGCTGGCCGCCCTCGCGGTCCTGAGCGTCATCGGCACGTTCGTGCCGCAGGAACCGAACGTGCCGACGACCGTCAGCGAGTGGCGCAGTGGCGAGGCTGGTCCCGGGGTGGCCGTCAGCCAGGTCCTGGACGCCATCGGCGCCTACGACATGTACGGCTCGGTGGCCTTCACGGTCCTGCTGTTCCTGCTGTACCTGAGCCTGACGGCCTGTCTCGTACCGCGGATCAAGGCGTGGATCCGCCTGGTGCGCCGGAGCAAGCCGCCGGTGGTCCGACGCGTCGGTGCGCGCGACGAGACCGCCAGCTTCGCGACCGACGCGACCGCCGACGAGGTCCACACCCACGCCGAGGAGCTGCTGCGACGTCGCCGCTGGCGGCTCCGCAGACACGACGCGACGCCGGACGGGCCGGCAGCGGGCGGCGGGCCGACGGAGGCCCCCGACGCGACCGGTGGGACCGCGGCAGCCGCCACCACGCACGGAACGACCGCGGTCCGCTCACGGAGCACCCCCGCCCAGGTGGCGGCCGAGAAGGGCCTGGTCAGCCGTGAAGGTGGCAGCCTGCTGTTCCACCTCAGCTTCTACGTGCTGCTAGCCGCCATCGTCTTCGGGCAGCTGCTCACCTTCGAAGGGCAGCGTGGCGTGGTCGAGGGTGAGGCCGGCTTCCGCGACACCGCGGTGTCCTACTGGAGCTACTCCCCGGGCCGCTGGTTCGGCGAAGGTGACCACGCAGGTTGGCGGATGGAACTCGAGGAGTTCCACGTCGACTGGGTCCGCGACCCTCTGGCGCCCGGCGCCGGGCAGCCGACCGAGTTCCGATCCGACGTGCTGATCACCCCGTCGGACGGGTCGGAGCCGTACCGCGAGACCATCGACTCCAACCAGCCGATCGACATCGAGGGGCGGCAGGTCACCCAGCTCGACTGGGGCTACGCCCCCCGGGTCGTCGTCGAGGTGGACGGTGAGGTCGTCCACGACGGGTTCATCACCCCGACGCTCGAGGACTCCGGTGCGTACCGCGGTGCGGTGAAGGCGCCGGCGGCGGACCCGGACGTCGGGCTCGACATCTTCTTCTACCCGTTCGCGCCGGACGACGAGGAGCTGGGCCGACCCATCCCGACCGGCGCCCCGTGGGACGAGGCGCCGATGCTGCTGTTCCAGCAGTACCGGGGCGATCTCCAGCTCGGCGCGACCCAGCAGACGGTCAACGAACTGGACGTCTCCGCGTTGGAGTCGGAAGGTGGTGGGTTCCTGCGTCCCGGTCAGGAGCTGAGCAACGAGGACGTCACGGTCCGCTTCCCCGAGCTACGCCGGTGGGTCGGGTTCCAGGTCAGCTCGCGGCCCGCGATCCCCGCGCTGCTCGCCGGCGCGGCCCTGCTGGTCGGTGGCCTGATCCCCGCGTTGTACGCCTACCGCCGCCGGCTGTGGGTGTTCGCGACCCCGGACCCCGCGCGTGGACGTACCCTCGTGACGGTCGCTGGCCGTGCGTTCCAGCGGCCGGACGCGTTCGTCGAGGAGCACGCGCGGATCGTCGAGGAGCTGTCGTCGCGGGTCTCCGGTAGCGAGGTGACCGGCCCCGAGGACGAGTCGGGTCCGCACGGCACCGGCGGCACCGATAACGGCGCCATCGACGGCGGACCGTCCGACCGGATCGACGACGACGGCGCCGGCCGCCGTGACGCACCGTCCCCCGAGCACGATCCGCAACCTGCGCTGCACGATCAAGCCGCGACGCCCGACGACGCGTCCGACCACGAGGTGGCCCGACCATGAGCCAGGACCAGCTGGCGGAGTTCTCCCGGCTGCTGTACTCGCCGACGACCCTGCTGCTGTACTTCACGGCGGCGTTCGTCTACCTCTACGCGCTCACGACCACCGTCGGTCGTCGCGCCGAGCAGCTGCGTGGGCAGCGGGCGCAGCGCCTCGCTGGGGTGGTCACGGTGCTCGCGCTCACCGCCCACCTCACCCATGAGGTCGTCCGGGCGCTGGCGCAGGACCGGCTCCCGCTCGGCAACATGTTCGAGGTCACCTCGCTGATGGCGCTGGCCGGGGTGGTCACGGGGTTGGTGTACCTGCAGTTCGTCCGCCGACGCCCCGAACTCAACGGCTTCGTGCTGCTCGGCGGGGGGCTCGTGCTCGCCCTGGCCGGTCTGATGTACGCCGAGCCGGGACCGTTGATGCCGATCCTGGACACCTGGTGGCGGACGTTCCACGTCACGCTGCTGGTGGTGGCGATGGG
>SKNP01000144.1 GCA_007120485.1 Nitriliruptoraceae bacterium | reverse complement strand
GCAACGGAGGTGGCGTGCAACGGCGGCAGCGGAGCAACCGCAGGCTACCGCCCGCACCCCGGTCACCCTTGGAGCGTCCACAACCCGAACGTCACCGAGCAGGCCCGCTACCGCAGCCCGAACTTGCGGCGAACCAGCGTGGCGAAGTCCAGCAACCCGACCCGTGCCAGCCTCACCGGACGGCCACCGCCCCACACGCTGACGACGCCACCCGGCGACAGCTCGATCGGTTCGCGCCCGTCCGGGGAGACCAACGCCGGCGCCTGCTCCGCGGACAACTCGACGCGGACGACCTCATCGGGGGCGGCAACGACGGTCCGGTCGAACAACGTGTGCGGTGCGACCGGCACCACCAGGGTCGCCGCAACCTTCGGGGAGACCAACGGGCCCCCGGCGGACAGCGCGTAGGCGGTCGACCCGGTGGCGGTCGCCAGGATCAGCGCGTCCGCCGGGACCCGGGCGAACAGCGTGCCGGCAACGGAGACGTCGAGGTGGAGCAGCCGCTGCCGGGCGGTCTTCTCCACGGCGACCTCGTTCAGCGCCCAGCATCGGGTGCGGGCGCCGCCGTCCGGCTCCTCGATCAGTGCTTCCAGGGTCGGACGGTCCTCCACGACGTAGCTGCCCTCGACCACCGCGCGCAGCGCCGGACCCAGGTCGTCGAGTTCCACCTCGGCGAGGAACCCCAGCCGTCCCAGGTTGACGCCGAGGATCGGCACGTCCGCGTCGCGGCACAGGTAGGCCGCGCGCAGGAACGTCCCATCCCCACCGAACGACATCGCCAGATCCACCTCGGCGGCGAACCCGGCGACGTCCACGACGGTTGCGACGCTGGCGAGTTCGGCGGAGACCGGCCAGCCCTCGTCGGAATCGGGGACCACCGCCTCCGCACCCAATCCGTGGAGGAGCCGTGCCGCGTCGGCGGCCGCCGCCACCGACGCATCACGGCCGGCGTGCACGAGCAGGCCCACCCTCATCGCGATGCCTCCAGCGTCGTGCTGCCCTCGCGCAAGCTGATCCCGTCCGCCACGGCCGCGGCCAGCCGTCCCTCGACCTCGTCGGGCAGCGTGTCCGACGGGGCAGCGGGGACCTCGACCGCGTCGCCGTGCTCACCGCCGTGGTCATCACCGACCTCGACCGCGTCGCCGTGCTCACCGCCGTGGTCATCACCGACCTCGACGGCGTCCCCGTCCCCATCACCGTGGTCATCACCGGCCCCATCGTCGCGATCGTCGACCGGCGCTGGTGAGAGGTGCAGCAGGAACTCGACGTTGCCGGCGGGTCCGAGCAGCGCCGAGGCGGTCGCACCCGCGGTGGTCCAACCGACCGCCCGTGCCCCCAGCGCGACCCGCCGCAGACACCGCCGCCAGACCTCCGGGTCGCGGACGACGCCGCCCTTGCCGACGTCGGCGCGTTCGGCTTCGAACTGCGGCTTGACCAGCACGAGGGCCTCCGCCTCATCGGACGCGACCGCACGCAGGACCGGCAACACCGAGGTGAGCGAGATGAAGGAGAGGTCGGCAACCACCAGCTCCGGCGCCGGCGGGGGCACCTGGTCCGCCGTCAGCTCGCGGACGTTGGTCCGCTCGGCGACGGTGACGCGTTCGTCGGTGCGCAGCCGCTCGTGGATCTGGCCGTACCCGACGTCGTAGGCCAGGACGTGCGCCGCCCCGTGCTGGAGGAGGCAGTCGGTGAAACCGCCCGTCGAAGCGCCCGCGTCCAGGCATCGACGTCCAGCGACCTCGAGGTCGAACGTCGTCAACGCGTGGGCGAGCTTGTCGCCGCCTCGCGAGACGAACCGGCGTGGCGGCGACGCCAGGGCCACCTGCTGCGTCGAGGTGATCTGCGTCGACGACTTCAGGGCCGGCGCCCCATCCACCGTGACCAGCCCGGCGCCGATCGCCTCCTGCGCTTGGGCCCGACTGTCCACCAGCCGCCGACGGACGAGTTCGGCGTCGAGCCGGCGGCGGGGGGTGGCCAGCGTCAGACCTCGTCCAAGGCGGCGAGTTCGGCCGCGAGCGTCTCGTTGGCGCGCTCGAACAGCTCCACCCGCTCACCGACGGGCACGTCGTCGACCGCTTCGAGTTCGGTCCGCAACGCCGCGAGGGCATCGTCGGAGACCTCATCATCGGCCCCGACGACCTCACCCTCGGCCTTGGCAACCTCACCATCGACCCCGCCGGTCGCTTCCGGCGACGTGCGGGGCTCGCCGGTCCCCTCCTCGGGGCCGTCAGGGTTCGCCGCGGCCTGGCTCACGTGGTGTCACCTGCCGTGCGGGTCGTCGAGGTCTTGGCGGCGGTCTTCTTCGCCGTCTTCTTCGCGGCGGTCTTCTTGGCCGACTTCTTACCCGACGCCTTCTTCGCGGTCTTCTTCGCGGCGGCCTTCTTCGCGGTCTTCTTACCCGACGCCTTCTTGGCCGACTTCTTCGCGGCGGCCTTCTTCGTGGTCTTCTTGCCCGACGCCTTCTTGGCCGTCTTCTTGCCCGACGACGTCGTCCGGGCTGCCTGGCCCGCTGGTGCGTCGCTCTCGAGCTCCATGCGTTGCAGCTCACGCTTGAGGTCGGCCACCTGCTTCTGCAGGCGCTCCACCTCGTTCGTGGTCGCGAGACCCATCGACCGGATCGCCCGGGTCGTCTCGGTCTTGACCAGGGCGGAGACCGCTTCGCGGTTCTTCCGCTGACGGTCGAGGAGGTCGTCGACGATGTCACCGACCTGGTCCCCGGCGGCTTCACCGGACCGGACCAGCTGCTTGGCGATCTGCTCGGCCTTGGCGGTGGTCATCTCGGTCAACCCGGATGCCGCATCCAGGTACCTCTGCAACGATGGATTCATGGTGACGTCTCCCCTGGTCAGCGCCGATGGCGCAGCGTCCCAGTACGACCGATCCGGTCCCGGAGCGGTTCGAACCAGAGCCTAGCGTTCAGCACCTCGTCGGGCGCAGGCAAGCCCCGACCGTCCAGGGCCCACCCGCAACCCTCGCCACCCGACTGCTACCGTCCCTGGCTATCCGCACTCGGTGACAACGGCCCGCACCGGCCGGTCGCTGGTGCCGGCGCCAGCCGCAGCCGACCGGTGACCTCCCCTTCACGTCCGGCCGACCAGGAGCATGACGGTGGCCAGCGTCGATGAGGTCGAGGTGGTCCTCCAGGAGCTGCTCGAACGCCTCGAGGACGTCGACGACTCGACCCGGGCACTGCTCCCGTCGAAGCGCACGATCGAGGCGCGATGCCCCGATCTCGACCTGGTCCGGCTCGCCCTGTGGGAGCGGGGCCGGATCAGACCGATCGACGAGCTCCCCCGATCCCGCCCCGACATCCGCATCAGCGTCCGTTCCGACGACCTGCTGGCGATGGCGGCGGGCGAACTCACCTTCTCGCGGGCGTACGCCTCGAGCCGGGTCCGCCTCGACGCGTCCATGAGCGACCTGCTGCGACTGCGGGCGCTGCTGTGAGCGACCCGGGCCACGGTCGGGCCTGAGCCGTGCTCCCCATCGGCGACATCAACCCGACCCGACGCCGCGCGTTCGTCATGGGCACCTTCGCCCTGATCAACCTCGGTGTGTTCCTGTTCCTCCAGGCACCGCTGACCGGCTGCGATCAGGAGGTGTTCATCTACCGGTGGGCCGCGATACCCCAGGAGATCCTCGCCTGGGAGCCGTTGGACGCCGCGGACCTGGAGCGTCTCCTCGGCGAGTGCGCCGCTCAGGCCCCCGACAAGAACGTCGCCGTGTCGCTGATCACGGCCATGTTCCTCCATGGCGGGATCGGTCACCTGCTCAGCAACCTGATCTACCTGGTCGTGTTCGGCAACAACGTCGAGGATCGCCTCGGACACGTCCGTTTCGTCCTGTTCTACCTCCTCGGTGGAGCCGCCGCGACGTTCGCGTTCGCTCTGGTTCGACCCGGCACGCTGACCCCCCTGGTGGGTGCGTCAGGTGGGATCGCCGCGGTGCTCGGCGCGTACCTGATCTGTTACCCGCGGGCGAAGGTGTTCGCGCTCGTCCCGTTCCCGCTGTACCTGCTGGCGATCGTGATCCCGGGGGTCCGCATCCACCGGTTCCTGCTGATCGTGGCGGTGGTCGTGTTGCCGGCATGGCTGCTGCTCGGCGGCTGGTTCGCGCTCCAAGCGGCGTCGGCCAACGCGCCGGTCGGTGACGGGGTCGCGTACGAGGCGCACGTCGGCGGATTCGTCGCGGGCATCCTGCTGGTGCTGCTCCTCGATGCTCGCCGCCGACGCCGTGGGCAGCCGACCTTCCATCCGGTCCGGTCGTCCCCGCGCCGGCGGTGACCCTGCGGCGGCGATGCCGTCGCGCCTCACCAGGTGGGACCCTGCCCTGCCGTAGGCTCCCGTGTCGACGGTCACCCCCGTCGAGACGTGAGGAGGGGCGGGCGTGGAGCGTCGCATCCGCAAGGTCGCCGAACTACCGGTGCTCGGTTGGAAGGAACACGTCGAACTGCCCGAGTGGGGTCTCAAGCTCCGCGGGAAGCTCGACACCGGCGCACGCTCGAGTGCGCTGCACGTGGCCAGCTTCGAACCGATCGAGGAACGGACCGATCCGACATCGGGTGACTCGGTCTCCCACGTCCGGTTCGACGTGATCCTCGGTCCCAAGCGTGCGCCACGACGGCACACCATCGAAGCGCCCCTGGCCGGTCGCAAGCGTGTCCGTGATACCGGCGCTCGTGCGGAGGACCGCCCGGTGGTGCGCACCCGGATCCGCTGTGGCCCCCTGGACACCATCGCGGACATCACCCTCACGGACCGCACGGGGATGAACTTCCGGATGCTCCTGGGGAGGCTCACCCTGGAGGGACGAGCGCTGGTGGATCCTGCTCACGGGTACCTGGTCACGGGTCCGAGGACGCGGAGCGAGCGGTGACGGGCGGCCCGATCACCGTGGCCGGGGTCACCGTCGAACCGGGCGAGCGCCGGGACCTGTCCCCCTCCGCGTCGGAGTCCTACACCGGCGACCGGACCACGTTGCCGCTGGCAGCGATCAACGGTGCGGAGGACGGGCCGCGGGTGTTCGTGACCGCCGCCGTGCACGGCGACGAACTCAACGGGATCGAAGCCTGTCGCCGGCTCCTCGACCTGCTGGATCCGGCCGACGTCAACGGCGCGGTCATCGTCGTGCCCATCGTCAACGTGCTCGGCGTGCAGATCGTCTCTCGCTACCTCCCCGACCGCCGGGACCTCAACCGGGCGTTCCCCGGGTCGCACACGGGATCCATGGCGGCGCGGATCGCCCGGCTCGTCACCGACGAGGTGATCGACGGCAGCGATCTCGGGATCGATCTGCACACCGCGGCGAACCACCGGACCAACGTGCCGCAGGTGCGGGTGGCCGCTGGCGATGAGGTCGCCGCCGCACACGCCGTGGCCTTCGGGGCTCCGTTCGTGCTGGCCGCGAAGCTCCGGCCGGGGTCGCTGCGTGCCGTCGCGCACGAGATGGGGGTCCCCGTGCTCACGTTCGAGGGTGGCCAACCGCTGCGCTTCGACGAGGACGCGGTCGAGGTCGCGGTCCGCGGCACGCTCCGGGTCATGCAACGCCTCGGGATGATCGAGGATGCACCGCCGCCTTCGCACGACTCCCCGATGGTGCTCGCCGAGTCCCGCTGGCTCCGCGCGGACCGTGGGGGTCTGCTCGAACTGCATTGCGGGATCGGCGACCACATCCAACCTGAGCAGCCGCTCTGGACCACGACCAGTCCGCTCGGCGAGGAACGCGCCAGCGTGAGCGCGACCGACGAGGGTTACGTCATCGGGGCAACCACCCTGCCGCTGGTCCAACCTGGACAGGCGTTGCTGCACA
Source organism: Nitriliruptoraceae bacterium (assembly GCA_007120485.1). Lineage (GTDB taxonomy): Bacteria > Actinomycetota > Nitriliruptoria > Nitriliruptorales > Nitriliruptoraceae > SKTG01. Next base: position 2,087 of record SKNP01000144.1, on the reverse strand, counting down.
TCGCCCTACCAGGCAACCGGCTCCCGGCCGAGGACGACCCGACCGAGGAGGAGGACGAGGACCCCGACGAGCTGGACGGGGACTGACGCCGTTCACCTGACCGGTGCACCGCTCGGTGCGGACGCATCACGATCCGCCGGCGCGGTCCGGTCACGCACGTCCGTCGCCACCGCGCTGGCCGAGGTGTCAGGCGCGGCGTCCGGTAGGGGGACCACCGAGGTGGCCGCTACCTCGACGCGACTCCGGCGCGCCCCGCCGGCCTGCCACCACCGACGGCGCAGCGACCCGACGACACGAACCCGGCGCCCGGGTTCCAGTCGTAGTGCCGCCGCCAGGTCGCGCCGTCCCACGGGCCGCCGACCCTTCCGGCCGCCAGCTGGCGGTGCGGGCCCAAGTTGGACCGGCAGCGTGTCGGCACCACCACCGTGGCGGCGCACGACCACCCGGAGCTCCGCGAGCTCGTCTCCGGACGGCAACGGGCGGCGTTCGGCCCGGCCGCTCAGCCGGCCAACGAGCCGGACCTCGTTGCGGTCCTCGGCCTGCTGCTCGATCGTCGCCTGCTCTGACGCGTTGCGTTCCGACATCCTCTGTTCGGGCATCTTGTCGGGCATCTTGTCGGGCATCTTGCCCCTCCCCGTCGTGGATCGCGCCACCGCGATACCGCGGCGACGCGGTGGCGGAGCACCCTACGGCCGGAAGCTGACGTCGAGCCGACTAGCCTGGATCGGGCTGTGGATGACGGGAGCAGGATGAGCGAGCGTCGACCGGGCGAGGGCACGGGCGAACAGCCGTCCCCGTCGCAGGAGGGCCGAGCGAGCACGCCGGGCACCACCGACCAACCACCACCGATCGAGCACCACGCCGATGGTGTGGTCGCGATCGACACGTTGACCGGCGGCATGGAGCGGGTCACCGCCGGGTACCTGATCGACGCACCCCGGCCGACGCTGATCGAGTGCGGGCCCGCACTGACGATCGATGCGGTCCTGACCGGCCTGTCGAGCCTCGGGCTCGACCCGGGCGACCTGGCCTACCTGGTCCTGACCCACATCCACCTCGACCACGCCGGCGGGGCCGGCGACGTCGCGGCGGCGTTCCCCGACGCCACCGTGGTGGTCTCCGACGTCGGCGCCCCTCACCTGCACGATCCCAAGCGACTCAACGCCTCGTCACGTCGGGTCTACGGTCCGCTGTTCGACCGCGTCTACGGCGCGTGTACCCCGATCGATGCCGAACGACTGCTCGGTGTCTCGGACGGCCATGTCCTGGATCTCGGTGCGGGTCGGCGCTTGGAACTGCTGTACACACCGGGTCACGCCAAGCACCACATCGGCGTCTTCGACCCGTCGATCGGGGCGATCTTCTCCGGCGACTCGGTCGGCGTGAAACTGCCGGGGATGCGGCGCGTCCGTCCAGCGACGCCGCCACCGGACTTCCATCTGGAAGCGAGCCTCACGTCCATCGATGCCTACCGTCAACGGGCGCCCGAGCGGCTCTACCTCGCCCACTACGGGCCGGTCGACCCACCGTTGGACGTCCTCGATGATGCCGCCGAGCAGCTCCGCCTCTGGACCGAGGTCGCCGGCACAGCCCGAGGTGAAGCCCGCCAACGTGGCAGCGACGCGCAGCATGAGCTCGACCACGTCGCCGAGACGCTCCAGCACCGGTTCGCCGTCCAGCTGGAGGACGACCGCGGGGGCGATGCGTCCCTCGACCGGCAGCGGATCGAGTTGCTCAGCGACACCCGCGCCAACGCCGCCGGCATCCTGCGCTACCTCGACCGCCTCGACGACGGGAGCTTGACCCCGGTCGGCTGATCTCGGTCACGGTCGCTCGCGCACGCCGCGGCTTCGCGGCCGACCTTCCCAGGATCCCTCACCCCCGGTGGTCAGTAGCCACGGTCGTGCAAGCCCTCGAGTCGCTCCTCCGCGTCGAACAGATCCGGGTCGACGGCCACGACCATCTCCAGCTGCCGGGCAGCCGCCGCATGGTCGCCAGCTCGCTCGGCCAGGTCGGCGGCGAGGTAGCGCACGCGAAGGTCGTACTCCTCATCCCCGTCACGCGGCCGCTCCAGGAACCGACGCGCG
>SKNP01000231.1 GCA_007120485.1 Nitriliruptoraceae bacterium | reverse complement strand
GCGACCTCGTTGGTGAACAGCGCGATGCCGATCGCCGTGGGGACGGCCATCACGATCGCGATCAGGGAGATCTTCAGCGTGCCGTAGATGAACGGGAAGGCGCCGTAGGTGCCCGTGACCTCGCTGCGCGAGGTGCCGACGCTCCACTGCTGCCCGGTGAGGAAGCCGACGATCCCCATCTCGCGGAAGACCGGCCAGGCTTCGATGGTGGTGCGCACGATCATCGCCGCGAGGACCAGCAGGACGCTCGAGGCGGCGACCAACAGGATGCGACGGAACAGCGGATCGGCACGGCGATCGCGCCGGCTGCCCTGGAGCCCCCCAGCGGGTGGGTCGGTCGTGGTCGAACTCACGGTGGTTCTCCTCTCCCGGCCGCTCGAGGCGGACCGTGGTCGGATCCGGCTCGACCGGGAACGGCGCACCGCTCCCGGTCGAGCCGGTCATCACGACCGGCTCACTCCGCGGCGTTGATCCGCTCGATCTGGCCGAGGACCCGCTGCTCGAAGTCGCCACCGACGGGCGAGTACAGCAGGTCGACCGCGAGGTCATCGCCGTCGGTCACCGCCCAGGACAGGAAGTCCTTGAGGGAGTCCGCGACGTCCTCGTCGTAGCCGCACTCCCAGGCCAGGATCCAGTGCGTGCCGACGATCGGGAAGCCGTCCCCACCGACGCCGAGGATGTCGTAACGGAAGTCGTCGGGGATGGTGTCGAGGATCGTCTCCGGTCCGGCAGCGACCGACTCGACCGTGGGGTAGATGGCCTCACCGTCGGCGTTGACCACCGAGATCATCGGGATGTCGTTCTCGATCGCGTAGGCGATGGAGAGGTAGCCGACCGCGCCGGGCTGCTGCTGGGTCTCGGCGGCGACCCCTTCGTTGCCGTTGCCACCGATCGTGCCGGCGGGCCAGTCGACCTCGCTGCCGTTGCCGATCTGTTCGGCCCACTGCGCGTTCTCGTCGTCGAGGTAGGTGGTGAAGATGTAGGTGGTTCCCGAGCCGTCCGAGCGGTGCACCGGGATCAGCGTCGTCGACGGAAGCTCGACGTCCGGGTTGAGCTCGGCGATGGCCGGGTCGTCCCAGCTGGTGATCTCGGTGAGGTAGATGCCGGCGATCGTGTCGGCGTCGAGGATGAGCGAGTCCTGCCCCGCCGCCTGAAGCGCGGCGTCGAGGTCCGGGTCGTTGTAGGCGGGCACGACCGCACCGAACGCGTCCGGGATGTGGATGGCGTCGCAGCCGCGGATCTCGCGCGCGTCCTCGACCTCCTCGTCGGTGAGGTAGCGCTCGGTCGAGCCGAAGTCGACCGACTCCTCGAGGAACTGGGCGATGCCGCCACCCGATCCGATGGATTGGTAGTTGACCTGGATGCCCGGCTCGTTGTCCCGGATCCACTCGAGCATCAGCGGGGTGATGAAGGTGGCGCCGGCACCGAGTAGGTCGGCCGACTCCTCACCGACCCCTACGGCGTCATCGCCAAGCTCGCTGGGTTCCTCAGCGGTGTCGTCGCTGTCGTCGTCGTCGGCGGCGTCATCGGATGCGTCCGCGTCGTCGGGGTTGGAGGCCGCCAGCGGGTCGCCGGCGTCGCCGTCGTCGGCAGCACAGGCACTGCCGAGCAGCGCCAAGGTCGCGAGGAGCGCGACGGTTCGGGTGGACGCTCTCATGAAGGCTCTGACTCCAGGTCTCGGGTGGTCGATGCGATGTCCGGGACGCTACGGAGCGCCCCTGACGGCCCTCCGACCCCCGGGAGAACACCAGGTGAACGTTCGGTGTCGGCTCGGACATCGACGCCGTCGGGGGAGCGGTCCTCGGGCTGGGGGCGACGTGGTCGGGGGAGCGGTCCTCGACCGGGGCGACGGGATCCGTCGGTACCCGTCGCGTCACCTCGCGTTCAGCCCTCGTTCACCTGCTCGTCGGTCCTCCGTGGCCGCGTTGGCGTACCGTTCCGTTCCACGACGTCGCCGGGCTGGTCATCACCCATCTCCCGACCGGCACCGGACCGATGAGGACGCGCCGATGAACAAGCTCCTGCTGGTCGAGGACGAGCGATCGATCGCCGAAGGGTTGTCGATCACGCTCGAGGCGGAGGGGTTCGAGGTCGCCTGGGTCAACGACGGGCTCGACGCCATCCCCACCTGGGAGCGGGTGCGGCCGGACCTGGTCGTGCTCGACCTGATGCTGCCGGGCATGTCGGGCACCGACATCTGCCGGGCGCTGCGGTCCCGCTCCGATGTCCCCATCATCATGCTCACCGCCCGCGATGCGGAGGTCGATCGGGTCGTCGGCCTCGAGCTGGGCGCGGACGACTACGTCACCAAGCCGTTCTCGACCCGTGAACTCGTAGCGCGGATCAAGACGGTGCTGCGTCGTGCGCCGCTGACGGCGATGTCGGGTGGCAGTGCGCCGGTGGAGGCGGCCGGTGTCCGTGTCGATCGGTCGCGTCACGAGGTCCACGTGGACGGTGATCTCGTCGAGCTGCCACCGAAGGAGTTCGAACTGCTCGCGTTGCTCGTGGAGAACGCCGGCCGGGTCCTGACCCGGGACCAGCTGATCGACGAGGTGTGGGGTCACGACTACGTCGGGGACACCAAGACGCTGGACGTCCACGTCCGCAGGCTGCGATCCCGCGTCGAAGTCGAACCGCAGGAGCCCACCCGCCTGCGGACCGTCCGCGGGGTCGGCTACCGGTTCGCCGACGGATGAGCGACCAGCTGCGGTCCTGGCGGCGTGAACTGGTCGACTCGATGGTCGAGGCGGCCGTCCTGTTCTCCTGGGAAGGCCGGGTCCTCGCCATCAACGCCGCCGCCCGGAACCTGCTGTCGTTGGCGCCGGACGTCGCAGCCAACACGCTCACCGAGACGCTGGACAACCCGACCCTCGTCCAGGCCGTCAGCCAGGTCCGCGAGACGGGTGAAGCCGTCACCGTGGAAACCGACCATGGCGATCACCACCTGCGCGCGAGCGCCTCGTTGGTCAGCGACGAGACGCTGCTGCTCATCGCCGATCGCACGCAGGAGAAGCGGGTCGAGGAGCTGCGCCGCGACTTCGTCGTCAACGCGTCGCACGAGCTCAAGACACCGGTCACCAGCATCCAGACGCTGGCCGAAGCGCTCACCGTCGTCGTCCACGAACAGCCCGAGCGGGTCCCCGCCCTCGTCGCGCGCCTCAGCGACGAGGCCGAACGCCTGGCCGCGCTGGTCCACGACCTGCTCGACCTGCGACGGCTCGAGGAGCGTGGACCGCTGGAGCGCGAGCCGGTCGACCTCGCCGGGCTGGTGCGGCAAGTCGTCGCCTCCCAGGTCGGGCGCGCCGAAGGGGCCGGGGTCGAGCTGTCGGTGACCGCGCCCGACCACGTCGAGGTCGCCGGTGTCGGTGGCGATCTCGAGGTGATCGTCAAGAACCTCGTCGTGAACGCCATCAAGTACAACCGGGCCGGCGGCAACGTCGAGGTACGGGTGTGCGCCAGCGACTCCATGGTCGAACTCGCCATCGAAGACACCGGTATCGGCATCCCGCACGCCGATCTGCCGCGCATCTTCGAACGGTTCTACCGGGTCGATACCGCGCGGTCACGCGAGACCGGTGGGACGGGGCTCGGGCTGTCCATCGTCCGGCACGCTGTGGAGCATCACGGTGGCACGATCCACGTCGATAGTCAGCCCGGGCAGGGCACGACGTTCACGGTCCGGCTCCCGGCCGGACGTCCCTTCGAGGAGACCTGAACCGATGACCACCCCTACCGTGCTGTTCCTTTGCGTGCACAACGCTGGTCGGTCGCAGATGGCGGCCGGCTGGCTTCGGCATCTCGCCGCTGACCGGGTCCAGGTCCTCTCCGCTGGATCGGAACCTGCCGACCAGGTGAACCCCGCGGCCGTCGACGCGATGGCCGAGGTCGGCGTCGACATCGCGTCCAACCAGCCCCGGGCCTGGACCGACGAGGACCTCGAGGCAACCGACGTCGTGGTCACGATGGGCTGCGGTGACACCTGCCCGGTCCTGCCCGGCAAGCGGTACCTCGATTGGCCGCTCGAGGACCCCGCCGGCCAGGGTGTCGATGCCGTCCGACCGATCCGCGACGACATCCGCAGCCGGGTCGAAGCGCTGCTCGTCGACCTCGGGGTCGAGCCGCACGCGTGACCCGCGCCTGCTCGTCGCCGACCCGCTCGTCGCAGGCACGCTCGTCGCAGACCGGCTCGTCGCGGTCCGGCCCGCCGCAAGATCCGTTCGCCGCGGGCCGGCGCCCCACGTTCAGTCCAGCGAGAGGACCCGGGTGCCGCTGCCGACGAGGTCGTACATCTCGATGACGTCGTCGTTGAACATGCGCACGCACCCGTTGGACGCGGCTTCCCCGATCGAGTCCTCGTTGGGCGTCCCGTGGAACCGGATCAGGGTGTCGCCGCCGCCGAGCCGGTTCCAGTTGAGCGCCCGCGCCCCGAGCGGGTTGTCCGGGCCCGGACCGATCCGTTCCGGCATGTCCTCACCCCAACGGTCGGGGGCCGGGTTGACCCAGGTCGGCTCGAACCGCTTCGCGCCGATCGTGAACTGCCCCGTGGGGGTCGGGCTGCCGCCGGTCCCGACCGCGACCGGCCAGGAGCGGACCACCTCGCCGCCCCGCCACAGCTCCGTGACGCGGCGGGACTGGTGGAGTACCAGCACCTGATCGAACGCGGCGCTGGTCACCGCCGGGCTGGTCTCCTGGGTGGACAGCGTCAGCTCGGCGGGGTCGGTCCCGTCCGCGGTCACGGCCTCGCGCAGCTGCGCCGTGGCGTCCTCGCGGTCGAGGGCGACCCCGGTCGTTCCCGGGGTGACGGCGGGCTGGCTGCCGTTCCACGACACCGAGGCGTTGCTCGCCGCCACGTCGATCTCGCTGGCGACCTCAGCGACCGCGTCGGTGAGCGACTCGTCGTCGATCGACAGCGGCACGGTCAACCCCTCGGCCGCTTCCGCACCGGCATCGTCGTCGTCGCTGGTCGAGGTCCGCACGGTCGCCAGGGCCGCGGTCATCACCGGGTCCCCGTCCGGTCGCGCGCCCAGCTCACGCGGGCTGACCTCCCACCGCCGGTCGTCGAGCACGAGGTCGATCGGACGGTCGAGCGACCGGTCGATCGCCTCCACGGCGGCTTCCTCCGCGGCCTGCGCGGTCGCGGTGGCCACGTCGGGCTCCACCACCTCGACGGGCAGCGGTGACGGGTCGTCATCGGTGTCCGAGGCCGCGACCGTGACGTCGGTGGCATCGGCGGTTCCGGCGGCCTCGGTGTCGGCGTCTGCGGTGTCGGCGACGCCGTCGGCCGAGGCCGGCATGGCCCCGATGTCGTCAAGGGTCCCGTCGCCGATACCGACCGACGCGAGCCGTTGCCCGACCAGGGCCTCCGCGGCCTCGCGGTCGACGCGTTCGCCGGTGGCCGCATCGCTGACCCGCGTGGCGCCGTCGACCCACGTCAGTTCAGCGTCCGTCGCCGGGGTGTCCACCTCGTCCGCGATCGAGGCGACCAGCCCCGCGACGGCATCGTCCGGAAGCGTCACCTCGACGTCGAGGTGGTCACCGACGGCGCCGCTGCCGAACCGCGCGCGGGTCAGCGTCAGCAGATCGGCGCGGTCGGTGCGGGCGCGTGCCGCCCGCAGGACGTCGTCGAGGTCGGACGTGGCGCCGAGGTCGGCCGCGCTGGTCTCCCACGTGCGCCCATCGTGCTCGAGCACGAACGTCCGCTCCAGCCGCTCGTTCACGGCTGCGGCGACCTGCGTCTGCGCGTCGTCGAGGGTCGTGCCCCCCACCTCGACGCCCGAGATGGTGGTGCCGGGTAGCAGTCGGGCGTTGGCGCGTTGGCTCTGTCCCCACGACAGGACCACCGTCAACGTGACCGCCAAGGCGAGCAGCACGACGGTGGTGGCCAGCAGCGCCCACCCCTTCGCCCCGCTCACGTGCCGCCGCAGGTCCCCCGTCATCGCCACCAACGCATCCTCAGCTCGATCTCACCCCGCCTCGATGACGGAACCGCGCGGAGCCTACGGTCTGGCTGCGACACCGTCCGTGAGCGACCGCTGTCTGCACGAGACCGCGCGTGAAGGAACCCACGCCGTGAGTGACCGGACGGTCTTGCGGGCCTTGTCGGCCATGCCGGCCTGACGGGGCAAGCCCGGCAACGGTCGGTCTCCGCGCATCCGGCGCACGACCCGAGGAGCCGCCGCGGGGGGCGGGTCCACCGGACCCGGCTCAGGTTCGGTTCGGCCCGATGTCGCGGCTCGCCGTAGGCTTGCCCCACATCCCGACTCAGCGGTGGAGGCACGTCGTGGCGGAACAGGTCGTCAGCGAGATCCGGCAGGTCGGCGTCGTCGGCTGCGGGACCATGGGGGCGGGTATCGCGGAGATCGTCGCCCGCAACGGGTTGCCCGTCCGCTTCGTCGAACAGGACGATGCCGCCGTGGAGGCCGGCCGTGGCCGCATCCGCAGCGCGCTCGACCGGCAGGTGCGGCGCGAACGGCTCAGCGACGAGGACGCCGACGCGATCGCCGCCCGGATCGACGGCAGCACCGACTTCGCGGACCTCGCTGACTGCGATCTGGTCGTCGAAGCCGTCCCGGAGATCCTCGCGGCCAAGCAGGAGGCGTTCCGTCGGATCGACGCGCACGTCCGGGCCGACGCGTTGATCGCGACCAACACCTCGTCGTTGCCGGTGATGGACATCGCGGTCGTCACCCAGCGACCCAACCGGGTCCTCGGCTTCCACTTCTTCAACCCGGCGCCGATCATGAAGCTGATCGAGTTGGTGCGCACGGTCGTCACCGACGAGGCGGTGGTCGAGGTGGCCCGCGACTTCGCGGAGTCGATCGGTAAGACCCCCGTGGTCGTCGGCGACCGTCGTGGCTTCATCGCCAACCAGCTGCTGTTCCCGTACCTCAACCAGGCGATCTGGATGGTCGAGGGCGGCTACGCCACCAAGGAGGACGTCGATGCCGCGATGCGGTTCGGTGCCGGCCTGCCGATGGGGCCGATCGCCCTGACCGACCTGGTCGGCATCGACACCTTCGTCGGCATCATGGACGCGATCCACTCGCAGTTCCAGGACACCCGGTTCGCGCCCCGCCCGATCCTCGGCCAGCTCGCGGCCGCCGACTTCAACGGGCGCAAGTCCGGGCGCGGCTTCTACACCTACGACGAGCCGGGCTCGTCACGGACGCTGCCGGACGAGGACACCCGCGCGCCCGCGGACCCCGCGACGATCGCCGACTGGACCACCGTCGGGGTGGTCGGCACCGGGACGATGGCGTGGGGGATCGCCGAGGTGTGTGCCCGCGCCGGCTTCGAGGTGGTCGTCCACGGCCGGGCGCGGGAGAAGGCCGAGGCCGTGGCCGGCAAGGTGTCGAAGTCGATCCAGAAGCAGGTGGACAAGGGCCGGGCCACCGAGGAGGAGCTCCTCGCGGCCGTCGGGCGGATCCGGCCGACGATCGACCTCGAGGACCTGGCCGATGCCGACCTGGTCATCGAAGCCGTGGCCGAGGACGCGCAGGTCAAGCGGGAGCTGTTCGGTCGCCTCACCAGCGTGCTCAAGCCCGACGCCGTGCTCTCGACCACGACCTCCTCGTTGCCGGTCATCGACTGCGCGATGGCGACCGAGCACCCCGAGCAGGTCCTCGGCCTGCACTTCTTCAACCCGGCGTCGATCATGAAGCTGGTCGAGGTCGTCACGACGGTGCGAACCGACGACCACGTCGTGGAACAGGCACGGGCGTTCGTCGACCGCATCGACAAGGTCGGCGTGCTCTGCGGGGACCGCGCCGGGTTCATCGTCAACACGCTCCTGTTCCCCTACCTCAACGACGCCGTGAAGATGCTCGAGTCCCACTACGCGACCGCGGAGGAGATCGACACCGCCATGAAGCTCGGTTGCGGGTACCCGATGGGCCCCTTCGAGCTCATGG
>SKNP01000339.1 GCA_007120485.1 Nitriliruptoraceae bacterium | reverse complement strand
GGACCGCGCGCTCGTCATCGCTCACGCGACTGGTCGGGATGGGCGGATTCGAACCGCCGACCTCCTCGTCCCGAACGAGGCGCGCTAACCAAGCTGCGCTACATCCCGGCGATGCGTGAGACGCCCCGAGGAGCGGGGGCGGAGCGTACCGCCCGGTCAGCGGGGCTGCGAACCGGTCACGGCCCGTCACGCTCAGGCCGTGAGCTCGAGCAAGGTCGCCTCCGGACGGCACGCGAACCGGATCGGGGCGAAGCGACTATGTCCGAGCCCGGCGGAGACGTGGAGCCAGCGCCCTCGGTGCCGGGAGGCGCCTCGGGCCTGATCGAGCGGTAGATCGCAGTTGTCGACCAGGGCACCGATACCGGGGACGCGGATCTGGCCTCCATGCGTGTGGCCAGCCAGGAGCAGGTCGTACCCCGCGTCGCAGAGAACGTCGAGGGCGGCGAGGTACGGGCTGTGGACCAACCCCAGCCGCAGGAGCGCACCAGGGTCCTCCGGTTGGAGCCGCGCCGCCGATGGCAGGCGGGTCGGTTCCAGGTGGGGGTCGTCGATCCCTCCGACGCTGACGGTGCCAGCGGCCGTCTCCAGCACGGTGGTCTCGTCGACCAACGTCCGGTAGTGGTGTGTGGCCAGTCGAGCCACCAGTCGGTCGGTGTCCAGCGGTGCACCCGGGCTTCGGTCGGCCGGTGCCGTCAGGTACCGCCAGGGCGGTTTCGCGACCGGGCCGAACCGATCGTTACTGCCGAGCACCACGACCCCGGGTCGGTCGGGACCGGTCAGCGGCGCGAGCGCGTCGGCGCCGAGGTCCTCGGCGCCGACGGCGCCGAGCAGATCCCCGGTGACGACCACCAGATCGTGGTCGAGCGCGCCGAGCCGCTCGAGGAACCGCAGGCGATGCTCCTGCCCCGGGACGAGGTGGATGTCGCTGACGTGGAGGATCCGGAGCCGTCCCGGCGATCGCAGTGCGCCGCGAAGCGTCACGTGGCGCAGGGCGTACCAGCGCCGCTCGATCAGCGTCGCGTAGGTGAGGACGCTGGCACCCAGCGCGGCGACGGCTGCCGCGCTCCGAAGCAGTGGCGACACCTAGTCGTCCCCATCATCGTCGTCATCGTCGTCATCGTCGTCGGCACCGCTCGTGCCACCACCGTTGCCGTTGCCGTTGCCGTTGCCGTTCCCGTTGCCGCCGTTGCCGTTCCCGTTGCCGCCGTTGCCGTTGCCGTTGCCGTTGTCGTCGTCGTCCGGCTCCTCGGGTTCCTCCGGTTCCTCCGGCTCCTCCGGCTCCTCCGGGGCGACCCCGACGTCCAGGATGACCGTCCCGGTCTCCGGGGACAGCGGTTGACCGGGTCCCGGGTCGGTGGCGACGACCCGGTCGATGAGTGCCGGATCGTCGGTCGGGGCATCTCGGCGCCCCTCGACGGTGAACCCGGCATCCTCGAGCGCGCTCACGGCATCGCTGACGGTCATCCCGAGGACGTCGGGGATGGTCGGCAGATCGCCGGTGCCGTCGGAGATCCCCAGGGTGATCTGCGAGCCGAGGGCCGCCTCGCTCCCCGCTGGGGGGTTCTGGTCGACGAAGTCGCCGGCGGGACGCCAGTCCTCGACGTCCTCGGTGGTCAGGCGGAAGCCGGCCTCGAGCGCGATGTCCTCCGCCTCCTCGACGGAGGAAGCTTCCAGCAGATCGGGCACGGTGGTCGTCGGGATCGGGCCGGGGTCCTCGAAGCCCTCCGGCTCGTAGCGTTCGACGACCCGGGACATGTAGTCGTGCCACATCGGCGCGGGGATCGTCCCACCGAACACCTGGTCGTAGTACTGCCCGCCGATGGTCGCGTCTCGGAGGCGCTCGCGGACCGACGGGCACTGGGTATCGCCGAGCCCCTGGTTCGGGTCGCCGGCGTCGTCACCGCAGGCGGCTTGGGCGTCCGCTTCGGTCTCGTAGGTCCGGGTCTCGTTGGGGTAGCCGATCCACGCCGCGGTCGACAGCTGCTTGACGAACCCGACGAACCAGGCGTCGACGTTGTCGTTGGTCGAGCCGGTCTTGCCGCGAGTGGGCCACTCACCCAGGTTGGCCCCGGGGGCGGTGCCGCCCTCGCTGACCGGGCCCTCGAGCATGTCGACGATGCGGTCGGCCACCTCGGTGTCGATGACCTGTTCGCAGTTGGGCTCGTACTCCCAGATCACCTGGCCGTTGGCGTCCTCGATGCGCTCGATCGGGTGGGCGGCGCAGTACTCGCCCCGGTTGGCCAGCGTCGCGTACGCGTTGGCCATCGCCAGCGGCGTGGTGCTGTTGGCGCCGAGGGCGAGCGAACAGACCACGTCCCGGTCGGGCACGGCGTAGCCGCTGAGCCGCTCCATCATGTCGGCCGCTCGCTCCGGCCCGATGTCGGCGATGAGGAGCGCGTGGTAGACGTTGCTCGACTGCGCGACCGCCTCGTACATGTCCAGGATGCCGTCGCCTCCGGTGTTGCGGACCGTGTACGGGCCCTCGGAGGTCTCGCATCCGTCGATGTCCTGCGGCCCTTCCGCATCGAGCACGAGCCCCGCTGAGACCCCGTCCTCCAACGCGGCGGCGTTGAGGATCGGCTTGAAGGCGGACCCCGGCTGGCGGCCCGTGCCGCCCCCACCGGGCATCGCGGGGTTGACCTGCGTGCGGTCGCAGAGCAGGCGGCCGTCCTCGGTCGTCTCGACCCAACTGCCGTCGTCGCTGCAGCTGCCGAACTCGCGTGGCCCGAGTCCCATCGCACGGATCGCGCCCGTCCCCGGTTCGACGGAGACGATCGAGCCAAGGGGCTCCTCTGCCAGTTCTCCCGGGGTCTGGTCCTCGAAGGTCAACTTGCGTGCCAGCGCATCCTCCGCCTCGGCCTGCATCTCCGGGTCGAGCGTGGTGTAGATGCGGAGGCCCCCCTGGAACACCGTCTCGCGCCGTTCCTCGCTGGTCTCACCGAGGAGCGTCTGGACGTTCAGCGGGGCATCGACCCGGTCGCGGAAGTGGGGATCGAGCGCGCCGGCGTTGTTCTCGTTGATCAGCAGCTGCGAGACCCAGTTGGTCCAGAACGGATCGTCGGGTGGTGGCGGCTCGGAGACCTCGACCTCGAGGTCCTGGTCGATGGCGGTCTGCGCCTGCGGGGCCGAGACGAAGCCGTGTTGGGCCATCTGCCGGAGCACGATGTCGCGCCGGGCTTGCGCGTTCTCCATGCTGTTGATCGGGTTGTTGGCCTCCGGAGCACGGAGCAGACCGGCGAGCATGGCGGCCTCGCCCAAGCTCAGCTCGTCGAGGTCCTTGCCGAAGTAGCGTTCGGCGGCCGTGCCGATGCCGTAAGTACCACGCCCGAAGTAGCTGCGGTTGAGGTAGCGCTCGAGGATCTCGTCCTTGGGGAGCTCATCCTCGAGCTGCAGCGCGTACAGCGCTTCCTCGAGCTTGCGAGCCAACGTCTGCTCGGGGCTGAGGAAGGTCATCTTGACGTACTGCTGGGTGATCGTGGACGCGCCGGATTCGATCCCGCCCGCCCGGAGGTTGGAGACGGTCGCCCGGGCGATGGCGAGGTGGTTGACGCCGTCGTGCTCGTAGTAGTTCGCGTCCTCGGTGGCCAGGACCGCGTCGATCACCACGTCCGGGATGTCCTCGAAGTCCACGGGGACCCGGTTCTCCTCGAACGTGATCTCCGCGAGCTCGGCGCCGTCGCTCGCGTAGATGAACGAGTTCTGCGGCGGGGTGTCGGCCTCGCCCAGCGGCGGGATGTCCAGCACCTCGTCCTGTACGGCGGCGAGCAGCTGGTTCGCGGCGAGGGCGCCGGGTAGGAACATCGCCCCGATGAGGACCCCGGTCGCCGTCGCGATGATGGCGATCAGGATCAGCCGACCGACGATCGCGCCGAACCGCCCGATGACGCGGGCCGGGATGGAGCTCATCGCTCATCCTGTCGGAGGTCGACGGTCAGACGGACCGGACCCGCTCGGTGACGCACGAGGTGACCTCCCGCCACGGTGCGTCCGGCCGTGGGCTCGGTCCCGCGGACGCTCAGCTGGACGACCGTGGAGGGTACCGGGGGTCGGCGGGGAAGCGACCGAGCGAGCTGCCGGGGGAAGTGGTCGCCCGTTGGTCGCCCGTTGTGGATCGGTGGGCGGGCGGCTACAGGTAGCCGCCCGCGTTCGCAGGCCCGTCGCCGCCGTCCGGTGACGGTGGCTCCATCCGCTGTTGGACGTCGTCGGGTGCTTCCTGGAAGGTGCGCCCACCGAAGCGGTCACGGATCCGCTCATCGAGCCCCGCAGCCGTCGTCGCGATCGCGGCGACGGCCGACTGCAGTTCCGGTAGGTCGATGGTGGTGCCGAGGAGGGTGTGGCGCAACCACACGGCGCGGTTCTTCGGGTCGTAGCTGAACGCTCCGAAACCGAGCCGGTGGTTGGTCGTCAACAGGAACCCGGCCAGGTCCGGGTCGAGGTCGATGTCGACGTTGGTGACGGAGAACACCCCGATCTGCGGTCCGATGGGGCTCGTCGCCACGGTCACGAACACCCGGGCGTTCTCGTGGGTGAAGGTGAAGTTGCCGAAGGCGTCGACCTCGTGTCCGCCGAGGATCGACCGCAGCAGTCCGCCCACGTGTTCGCGCAGATCGTCCACGTCGACGAAGACCCCGGTCCGGCGGGGCGGCGGCGGTGGTGACATGCCCCGCGCGATGGTCGCGGGGAGGTGGGACCCGGTCGGTTCGGCGTCGTCGGCGTGGTGCGGATCGGCCGAAGGGTCGGTCCCTTCGGACGTCGGGTCCTCGGCACGGTCGTCCGGGCGCTGCTCATCGCTCACGGGTCACCTCGTGGTCGTCAAGGTGGTCGCGATCTCCTCGAGACCGTCCACATCGTGCACGTCGCGGCCGAGGAGGGGCACCTCGACCAGCACCGACGGCTCCACGCTATAGAGCGCGGCGGCGACGTCACGTCGCTGCCGGGTGGCGAGGTTGCGGACGTCGCTGAGTAGGCGCAACGCGCTCGCGGTGGCGGGTTCCGCCGGGTCATCACCGTCGTCGAGCTTCTCCGCCGCACGGCGCAGGGAGGCCGCGGACGGGTCCCGAGGCATCTCGGGCTGCACGCGGTTGACCACCACACCCGCGGCATGCAGCCCCTCTTGCTCGAGCCGTTCGAGGAAGAACCGCGCTTCTCGCAGGGGTGGTGGCTCCGGCGAGGTCACGACGACGAACCGGGAATCCGGGTCCCGCAGCAGCGCCAGGACCTCGTCGGCGCGTTCCTTGAACCCCTCGTACATCCCCTCGAAGTCGCGGAAGAAGTCCGCGAGGTCCTGCAGCAGTTCCATCCCGGTGACACGTCCGGCGACGCGCATGAACGCGGTCGCGCTGGCACCGACCATGCGTCCCACACCGCGGCCGGCAGCGACCCCGGGCTTGAGCAGCAGCCGCAGCAGGCGCCCCTCGAGGAAGGACGTCATGCGGTTGGGTGCATCGAGGAAGTCCAACGCGGAGCGCGTCGGTGGGGTGTCGACGACCAGCAGATCCCACTCCCCGGTGTCGTGGAGCTCGTGGAGCCGCTCCATCGCCATGTACTCCTGCGTCCCGGACAACGTCGAGGACAGGGTCCGGTAGATCCGGTTCGACTTGATCGCCGCGGCGTTCTGGGGGCTGGTGGCGTGCCGGTCGATCAGGCGGTCGAAGGTGGTCTGCATATCGAGCATCATGGCCCAGAGCTCGCCGGTCGCTTCCTGGCCGCTGGCGTCGGCGTCGAGGTCGACGCGGTGCGGCTCATCGGTCAGGCCGTCCAACCCCATGGCCTGCGCCAGGCGTCGCGCCGGATCGATCGTGAGCACCAGCGTGCGACGGCCGGCTCGTGCGGCCGCGACCCCCAGGGCCGCCGCGGCGGTGGTCTTGCCGACCCCGCCGGCGCCGGTCGTGACCAGCACGTTGGCCTCACGGACCGCGTCGTCCAGCGACCGCGTCCGGGCGTCGTCGAGCGCACGGGCGCTCACGACGATGCCTCCGGCCCGTGCAGGAGCGATGCCAGTGCGTCGTCGTCGAACGCGTCCTCGGCGTTGGGGCCGTCCTCACCGACCTGGAGCGCGAGGACGTCGGCGAGCAGGTCGAGGTCGGCGGCGTCGAAGGTGGCGCCGGTCAGCAGCGGCAGTGCGAGCACCGGCCGCTCGGTGCTCGCCGTCAGGTCCGACCGAAGATCGTCCTGGAGCTGGCGACGAGCGAGGTGGTCGCGGGCGAGGTCGAGGGTCACCTCCGCGGTGCGGCCCGACATCTTCGCGCCACCGGCGTGGGCGCGGTCGCGAAGGCCCGTCGCGCCGACCTCCTCGAGTGCGCCCAGGGCGGCCGCGTCGACACGTGGGACCGTCGCCTGGTTCGCGATGATCGGCCCGATGCCTAAGCCGGCCGACTCCAGAGCAGCGAGGCTCTCCACGGTCTCGCGGACCGGCATCTCCTCGAGCAGGGTGACCAGGACCGTGCGGACCCGCTTGGGGTCGCTGAGCATCTCGCGGATCTGCCCGGCCTGCCGCCGGATCGGACCAGCTCGCACGATGTCCGCCACCCCGTCCGGCGCCTGGAGGAACGGGACGATCCGTCCGGTCGGCGGCGCGTCGACGACGATCAGGTCGAAGGCGCGGCGGCCATCCTCCCGCCGGCGTGCCTCGATCTCGTAGACCTTGCCGATCAGCAGCAGGTCGCGCAGCCCCGGCGCCGCGGTGGTGACGAAGTCCAGGGCGTTGGAGCGCTCCATCACCCACTGGACCCGCTTGATGCCGTAGAACAGCTCGAGGTACTCGTACACCGCTTCCGCCGGGTCGAGGGCGGCGCCCCACAGTCCCGGGCGGAACTCCCGCTCCCGGTAGTCCCACGGTTGCGTCCCGAAGGTCCGGCTGAAGCCCTGCCGGCCCTCCACCTCGACGAGCAGCGTGCGCCGTCCGGACGCGACGCCGGCGAGGGCCAGCGACGCGGCCACGGTGGTCTTGCCGACGCCGCCCTTCCCGGTCACGATCAGCGTGTGTGCGGGGAGCAACGCGTCGAAGCCGCCCAGCTGGGCGGTGTCGGTGGCGGATCGGGTCATCAGGGTCGGCCCACCTCGGTGGCGTGGTCGCGTCCGCGAGCCTAGGGCGCCATCGGCGTGCGACCGGCCGATGTCCGTGCGTCGGTACGCTCCCGCGCATGTCGCTCGTACTTCCCGCGCTCCGTCGCGCCTTCGTTCTCGCGGTGCTCGCCAGCCTGACCCTGGCGCTCACGGCGTCGCTCGCCGTGGCACAGAACGGCGCCGATGGCGATGAGGCGGGCGTCGACGGCTCGGCCGAGGACGCCGATCACCGCCGCGTGGAGATCCTGCCGTTGCGCGGTGGGTTCATCGACCCACCGGTCAGCGCGCAGATCGCGGACGTCATCGAGGTCGCGGAGACCGAGGGCTCCGAGTTGGTGCTGCTGCAGTACACCTCGGCCGGTGGGGTGTCGGTGGACCTCGACGAGGTCCTCGGGCTGATGGAGGACGCGTCGGTGCCGATCGCGGTGCTGGTCGGTCCGTTGGGCACCGGCGCGGAGGCTGCGGGTGCCGCCGGGCTGCTGTGGCTGGCGGCCGATGTGCGCGCGGTCTCGACCGACGCATCCATCGGACCGATCGAGCCGGCCGACCTCGCGGCGCTCGATGATCAGGAGTCGACGGCCGCGCGGACCGCGGCGTTGGTCGAGGCGGCAGGCGGGGATGCGAACGTCGGTGAGCGGCTGCTCACCGAGCGGGTCGCCGCGGACGAACTCGTGGACGCGCAGATCGCCAGCGTCGAGGCGCCTGGCATCGAACCCCTGCTCGTCGACCTCGACGGCACCAGCGTCACCACCTCCGCGGGCGAACGTGACCTGCAGCTGCGCTCGGACGAGGTCGAGGTGCGCTTCCACTCGCTCGGGTTGATCCGGCGCGTGCTGCACGCGGCGACCACCGCGCCGTTCATCTACCTGCTG
>SKNP01000335.1 GCA_007120485.1 Nitriliruptoraceae bacterium | reverse complement strand
TGGCCGACTCGGGGGTGGCCTCGCTGATGGGGGTGCCGGGGGAGCCGTAGGCGTAGAGGTTGTCGACCAGCACCAGACGGGCCCCCGCGGCGGCCGCCGCATCGACGCTCGCGTCGAACAGCGGCTCGAGCTCGCGGGCCCATCCGGTGTAGGGCACCTGGGCGGCCATCACGACCGCCTCGGCGCCCTGGGTCGCGGTCCGAGCTTGCCGGGGGTCGGTGAGGTCGGTCGCGACCGCCCGCACCCCGGATGGCCAGTCCACCTGTGCCGCGGACCGGCTGGCGGCGGTGACGGCGTGGCCCCGGGTGGCGAGCTCCTCGACGAGTGAGCGGCCGATCCCGCCGGTGGCTCCGAGGACGGTGACGCGCATGCTGGCTCCGATGCTGGTGGCCGCGGTGGCGAGCCATCACGGCGGGGGCGAGGGGGAGATAGAAGTGCGAACGATGTTCGCGTATGGTTCGAGTATGCGCGAACGCTGTTCGCGAATCAAGGCCGCCGAGCTACGATGTGCGCTCCGCGGGACGATCGAGGTAGAGGAGCAGGCGTGGGTGCGCGGGGGAGCGATCCGTCGAACGATGGGGCCGGCCGGGATGCCCCTCTCGGTCGTCGCGAGCGTTCGCGACGACGGACCCTGGCCGAACTCAAGGCGGCCGCGTTGGACGAGGTGCGCGAGGTCGGCGCGCCGGCGCTCGCGCTGCGATCGGTCGCTCGCCGGGCCGGGATGAGCCCCGCCGGGCTCTACCGCTACGTCGAGTCGCGCGACGGCCTGCTGACGTTGCTCATCGCCGATAGCTACGACGATCTGGCCGACCACCTCGACGCGGCCATCGGCCGGCCCCCCGCGGGGGGCGGCGACGCCCCGCCCACCGTCCCCGACATCGCGGACCACGATGCGGGGCCGGCGACCCGGATGACCGCGGTCGCGTTGGCTTACCGCGCGTGGGCCGTCGGCCACCCGCACGAGTTCGGTCTGATCTTCGGCGACCCGGTGCCGGGTTACGTCGCCCCTGCGCAGGGTCCGACGACCACCGCGATGGGTAGGGTCGGGCTGGCCCTGGCCACCCCGGTGATCGAGGCGTACGAAGCCGGTCGGTTGACGATCCCCCCCGCGATGGCCGCGACCGACCTGGACGAGGCGGTCCGACCCATGGAAGCGCTCGCCCCGGACCTACCCAGCGAGCTGTACCTGCTCCTGCTGACGATGTGGGGCCGGCTCCACGGGCAGGTCAGCCTCGAGGTGTTCGGCCACCACGCCTGGTTGTTCCCCGACGGCTGCGAACCGCTGTACCGGGCCGACGTGGCGGCGCTCGCCGCCGACCTCGGGCTCGAGGCGGCCGTTGACCGTCCCGGGGCGCGAACCGGCGCGTCAACCGCGACATGAACGGCGGCGTGGACCGCGCCGTCGATCGCGGCGTGGACGGCGCCGCGGCTCGGCCGATCAGCCCAACGGGAGAGGTTCGGGCTGGCCGACGCCGGTCACCGCGAAGTACACCAACGCGCCGACGACCACGGCGATCAGCAGCCCCCACCAGGCCCAGACCTGGATCCGTCGACGGCGGGCGCGCCGGCGTGCCGTCTCGGCACGCTGCTTCTTGCCCGGGGTCGGGCGTCCCTTCGGTGCGGGACGTCTCTTGTCCTCGCCCCCGTCCGTCGGACCGGCTGCTTGGTTCCTGCGACGTGCCACCTGGCTCTCCCTCGTTCCGACCACCGGTGCGGGGCTCGCGATGCACGGTAGGTCGTACGGTAACCGTCCGACGGCGACCCGGAGGGAACGTGTGAGCCGTGAGGTGATCGGGGCCGACGGGTGCGCCGTCGGTTGGGTCGTGGTGCACCTGCTCGACGGCGCCGTCGCTGACGTCGAGGTGGCCCCAGCGCTGGCGGAGGTGCTCGACCCGGCTCCCGCGGCGGCCGGGGTGGACATGCCGATCGGGCTCCTCGACCGTGCCCGCGACGCGGACACCGCGGCGCGTGGGGTGCTGACGGGCCGCGCGAGCAGCGTCTTCTCGAGCCCACCGAGGTGCGTCGTCGACGCGTTCCGGACGGGGACGGTGGACGAGCACGCCGCGGCCACCGCGCTCGCCGAACGCGTCACCGGGTCGGGCATCAGCATGCAGGCATGGCGCCTGGTTCCCAAGATCGCCGAGGTCGACGATCTGGTCGCGGCGGGTCACGACCTGCGCGAGGTCCACCCCGAGGTGGCCTTCGCGGTGCTCGCAGGCGACGTGTTGCCGCGCAAGCGGTCGTGGGCAGGTATGACGACCCGCCGAGCGATCCTGGAGCGGCACGGGATCGTGCTGCCCGAACGGTTCCCCGGTGACGAGGACGTCGCACCCGACGACGTCGTCGACGCGGCCGTGTGTGCCTGGGTCGCCGACGCGGTCGCGGCCGGCGGTCCCGTGCTCGAACTGCCCGAGGCCACCGAGCAGCGCGACCACGGCCGACCGATCACGATCACCGCGCGCCCGCCACCACCGGTCACACCGGGACCCCGTCGGAGCCCCTGAACGGGTCCGTGGGGCTCGGTACGGTCCTCACATGCACACACCGCGTCGCACCCTCGCCCTGATCTCGGCGGCCGTCCTGGTCCTCGTTGCCTGTACCGACGAGGACACGGACATCGAGGTGGAGGCTCCACCCGAGGACGCGGCCGACGAACCGGACGACGAGCCGGACGAGCCCGACGAGCCCGACGGGCCCGAGGACGCCGCCGATGGGCCCGACGAGCCGGACGAGGACGCGGACGAGCGTGAGCGCGACCCCGACCTCGACGTCGAGGTGGCGCTGACCGAGGTCGCCTCGATGAGCTCGCCGACCGCCGGGGCGGTCGGGCCCGACGGCACGCTCTACCTCGCCGAACGTGGTGGCACGGTCCATCCGCTGACCGACGACGGCGTCGGGGAGGCGGTGGTCGACCTCTCCGGCGAGACCACGACCGATGGTGAGCGGGGGCTGTTGGGCCTGGCGTTCGCTGCGGACGGCTCCGAGTTGTTCCTGTCGTGGACCGACCTCGAAGGTCACACGGTCGTGGCGGCGATGGCCGTCGAGGACGACCGGATCGAGCCCGAGCAGCGTCGCGAGCTCTACACGCTCGAGCAGCCGTTCGGCAACCACAACGGTGGTGACATCGAGGTCGGACCGGATGGGTTGCTCTACATCGGCCTGGGCGATGGTGGCGGCGGCGGCGACCCGCTGGAGGCCGGGCAGGACCTGTCGACCCCGTTGGGGGCACTGCTGCGGATCGACCCACACGCGGGGGATCCGTACGCGGTCCCCGACGACAACCCCTACGTCGACGACGACGCGGCCGTCGACGAGATCCTCGCCTTCGGACTGCGCAACCCGTGGCGGTTCTCGTTCGACGCGGAGACCGGCGACCTGTGGATCGCCGACGTCGGCCAGGATGAGCGGGAGGAGGTCAACCGCGTCAGCCTCGAGGAAGCATCGGGTGCCAACTTCGGGTGGAACCGGATGGAGGGCACGATGGAGTTCGCCGGCAGCGAACCGGACGATCACGTGCCGCCGATCTACGAGTACGAGACCGGCGGAGACGAGGGATGTGCGATCACTGGTGGCTACGTCTACACCGGCGACGCGATACCCGAACTGTACGGCGCGTACCTGTACGCCGACTACTGCAACGGGCTGGTCCGTGCGCTGGTCGTCGACGGCGACGGGCAGGTCGTCGAGCAGGGTGACCTCGGGGTCGACGCGGGGCAGGTCGTCTCGTTCGTCGAGGACGACCAGGGCGAGCTCTACCTGCTCGACCTCGGCGGGCAGATCACCCGGCTCGACCCCGCCTGACGGCCCGATGCACCGACGTCGGTGGCGAAGTAGCGTCGAGCACCTTCCACGACGTCGCCAGGAGCCACCCGTGCGCGTGAACCTGATGATCGAGGGCCAGGAATCCGTCACCTGGGAGCAGTGGGTCGATCTGGCCCGAGCGACCGAGGCGGCCGGGCTGGAGGGGCTGTTCCGCTCCGACCACTACCAATCGGTCGCGAGCCGGACCGAGCGCTCGTCCCTCGACGCCTGGGTGAGCCTCGGCGCGCTCGGGGCCATCACCGAGCGCATCCGGCTCGGGACGATGGTCTCCCCGACATCGTTCCGGCATCCCTCGGTGCTCGCGAAGAACGTCGTCACCGCCGATCACGTCTCCGGCGGCCGCGTGGAGCTCGGGATGGGGGCAGGATGGCACGAACTCGAACACACCACCTACGGCCTACCGTTCCACGACCTCGGGACCCGCTACGACGTCTTCGAGGAACAGGTCGAGATCGTCACCCGGCAGTTCACCGAGGAGCGCTTCGACCTCCACGGCGAGCACTACACGCTGGAAGGCTGCGAGGCGCGGCCGAAGCCGCGGCAGCAGCCGAGCGTCCCGCTGATCCTCGGCGGGGTGGCCGGCCCGCGCTCCGCCCGCCTGGCGGCCCGGTTCGCTGACGAGTACAACACCGTCTTCCCCTCGCTGGACGCGGTCCATGAGCGCAAGGAGCGGCTGGACGCGGCGTGCGCCGATGCGGGTCGGGACCCGTTGCCGTTGTCGATCATGACCGGCTGCGTGCTCGGTGCCGACGACGCGGAGTTCCGCGACCGCGCCGCCCGCCTCAAGGAGCTCTCGGGCGCGGACGGCGATCTCGACGCCTGGTTGGACGGGTTGCGCGACGAGTGGATCCTCGGCACCACCGAGCAGGCGGCCGAGCGCCTGCAGGCGTACGCGGACGCCGGCGTGAGCCGCTTCATGCTCCAGCACCAGCTCCACGACGACCTCGACATGGTCGCCGTCATCGGCGAGCTCGCGGGCCGCTGATGCGCTACCCACGGGCTCCTCGACACGATCGCCGCCGCCCGACGAGGTCACCTCACCTGGCGGCGTGACGGGCGGCACCCCAGGCTGGTCGGTCCGTTTCCCCGACGGGCAGTAGCATCGCGCGTCTTGCGGGCCGGTAGCTCAGCTGGTCAGAGCAGCGGACTCATAATCCGTCAGGCGCGGGTTCGAGCCCCGCCCGGCCCACCATCGCGGATCCCCTCTCTTACCATCGCGGACCCGGTGTCCCACCCTCGCGGCCCCGGTTCTCCACCGCCGAGCGGTGTCCCGAGTCTCAGCACCGGGAACCCGAGGTACCCCGTGTGCGTTGGTACCTCGTGAGCGGTCACTGCGCGCGGCCATGCCGTACGCCGAAGGTCGAGCCCGTAGGTTGACGGCCCCGATCGTGCACACGTCGTCGGGGGAGGGGCTGGGGTGATGTCCGCGGCAGGCGACCCGCTCACGGCGTTGATCGCCGTCACCACCGCGCTCGCCGCCGGCCTCCTGGTCCTCGCCGGGGCGATCAAGCTCCGCGATCCGCGTGCCGCGGCCCTCGCGCTGGATCTGCGGCGAGGCCCGTGGCGTCCCTGGCTGGCTGGCGGCTTGGGCGCCGGCGAGGTGCTGCTCGGCGCGGTCGGGCTGCTCGTCGGCGGTCCGGTGGGCTTCCTGGCCCTGGCAGCCGGCCAGGTCGGGTTGCTGGGTGCCGCCGCCTCCCGTCGCCGCCGCGGCCGGACGTGCGGCTGTTTCGGGACGGCGTCGCGCGTCGGTGGCGCCCACCTCGTCGTCCTCGCGGTCGGTGCCCTGGCCGCTGGTGGCGCTGCGGTCGGCTCGGTACCGACCGCGGCGGCGCTGGTCGTCGCCGACCCGTTGCCTGGAGCGTTGCTGCTCGTCCTGCTGGGGCTCGGTGTCGCCCTCGTGCGGGTGTTGATGACCAGCGCCGTGGCGTTGCGTGACGCCGTCGTCCTCGTGGAGGGAACCTCGTGACCATCACCGTCATCGCCCTGTCGGTCGTGGTGCTGCTGCTGAGCGTGCTGGTGGTCGGATTGCTTCGGTCCCACGCCACGATCCTGCGGCGGCTCCACGAACTGGGCGTCGGCCTCGAGCGCGATCCGGGGACCGCCGCGTCGGCGTCGGTCCCGCGCACCGACGGCTCCGTCCCGTCCCCGCCCCGAGATGTCGCCGACGGTCGGCCGGCACACGACATCGTCGGGGTGGATCCGGCCGGCGCAGCGATCGGCCTGCGGACCGTGGACGTCGACCACGACACGTTGCTGGTGTTCCTCAGCTCCGGCTGCACCTCCTGCGAGGACTTCTGGTCCGAGCTGGCCGGTCACGGCACCGTCGATGGCGTCCGCGTCGTGGTCGTGACCCGTGACCTGGCGGAGGAGAGCCCCTCGGCGATCCGTGAGCTCGCCCCCGACGGGGTGACCGTGGTCGCCAGCACCGCCGCCTGGAAGGACCTGGAGGTCCCCGGCAGCCCCTACGCGGTGCTGGTCGACGGCCGGAGCGGCCGGCTGGCCGGCGAGGGCACCGGAGCGAGCTTCACCCAGGTCAAGGAGCTGTTCCTGCGCTCATCGCATGACCACGGGGGCAAGGCTGGCGCGGACCAACGCCGCGAACGAGAGTTGGACCGCGTCCTGCTCGACGCTGGGCTCGGTCCGGGTGACCCCAGCCTGTACCGCCCGCCGACGGAGCCACGGTGATGCCATCGATCGTGCTGCTGCTCCTCGGGATGGCGGTCGCGTTGCTGGCGGCGCTTCGCAGCGCCTGGTCGCCCTGAGGTGAGTCGATGCTGACCAGCATCTCCCCGGTCGGGGAGGCAGGACGTGGACAGCGTTGGACCATCACCGTCACGGCGTTCACGCTCGCGTCGCTGGCGGCCGGGACGCTGCTCGGTGGCGCGCTCGGCCTGATCGGTGCCCGGATCGCCGCGTCACCGTTGGTCGGCGCCTGGTCGCCGGCGATCGCTGCCGTCGTGCTCGCGGCGATCGCGGTGATGGGTGCCTCGGTCGACGCGGGCCGCCTTTCGTTCACCGTGCCGAGCTGGCAGCGCCAGGTCGACGAGCGGTGGCTGACGTCGTTCCGCGGCTGGGTCTACGGAGCCGGGTTCGGTGCGCAGCTCGGTGCGGCGGTGCTGACCGTGGTGCCGACCGCCGCCACCTACGTCGCGTTCTCCGCGGCGCTGTTGGTCGCCGGGGTCTCCGGGCAGGCGGTGGCGGGGGCCGCTATCGGGGCCACGTTCGGGTTGGGTCGGGCGATCCCGGTGCTCGCCACCATCCGGTGGCGCGACCCGGAGCAGCTGCGGACCTCGTTCCGCCGGTTCGACGCCGGGCGGGCCCAGGCGTCCAGCGTCACGGTCGCCGGACAGCTGGTGGTCGCTGCTGGCGCCGTGGCCCTCGTGCCGTTCGTGGTGAGCTGAGGAGGTCGGATGCACCTGGAGTCGCACGGGATCGCCGCGGACCTACCCCCCGGCTGGGAGGGCTCGATCGAGGTGGAACGCGATCGGGACGCGGTCACCCTCGCCGAGCTCGGTGGGGTGCTGCGGCCCGTCACCCACCTCGGCACCTTCCCCCTGCCACGAGACCGGGGCGACTTCGGCAGCGGCGCCGTGGACGTGATGGGGGACGAGGACGCGTTCGTCGCCCTGGTCGAGTACGACCCGTCCGAGGCGTCCAGCGAGCTGTTCGCCTCCCGCGGCCTCCCGCGGGCGTTGGATCCGCGCGCCTTCAGCTCCGAGGCGCTCCAACGCCAGCGTGGCCGCCAGGCCGGCTGGCAGGGGTTCTTCAACGAGGGCGGTCGCGCCTTCTGCCTGTACATCGTCCTCGGGGACCTCGACGATGTGCACCTGTTGGCCCGCAAGGTCGAGCAGGTCCTGGCCGGCATCCGCGTCGAGGTGGAGCGATGACCACGACCAAGCGACGGTTCGTGGATCGCGCCGTGGATCGGGTCAGCGCCCGGCTCGGACGCCGTGACGTCGACCGCCCCGGCTTGACGCGTCGCAGCTTCCTGGTCCGAACCGCGGTGGTCGGCTCCGCGCTGACGATCGCACCGCTGCGGTGGATGGTCCGTCCGACGAGCGCGTACGCGTCGGTCTGCGGTGAGGGTGCGGCCTGTAACCAGGGATGGACGGCGTTCTGCTGCACGATCA